>JAHJNE010000212.1 GCA_018820995.1 Gammaproteobacteria bacterium
AAAACCAATTCAACTACGAATTTAACTTTGAATTTAACTAAAGGTGCTTTATGAAATTAATCGTGAAAACTCTCGTCTCGGCGCCATTGGAAAAGGTCTGGCATGCTTATATTGCCCCCGAACACATTATAAAATGGAATGCTGCTTCGGATGATTGGCATACAACGTCATCGACGGTTGACTTACGCGTAGGCGGTCAGTTTTCTGCAAGAATGGAAGCGAAGGATGGTAGTTTTGGTTTTGACTTTGCCGGTACCTATACCAACATCCTGGATCAACAACGAATAGAATATGCGTTTTTGAATGATCGCACGGCTCGAATTGACTTCACGGCGCTGCCGAATGGCATCGAAGTTCGGGTCGAGTTTGACGCTGAAGAGACTCACTCTTTAGATCAGCAACAGCAAGGTTGGCAGGCTATTCTTGATAATTTTAGCCGCTACGTCCAAAGCATCTAAAGTAGTTCAAATTGCTTTTTCAGACTGTTAGAAGCTGTTTTGTTCTAAAAAAAGGAACGGCTCGGCAGGCCAAAGTTGTATTTTTATTTTTGTTACAGCCATCAACTACTTATAGTCTCTTGGGAGCTCAGCTTTGTTCGAAGCATTTTTGTCGTTAATCACTGCAACCACTTTGTTGTTAGGTTCGCCAGGCCCTGCGCCTTTGGCTTTAGCTGCAACTGGGGCGACCTACGGCATAAAAAAGGGAACACCATTTTTACTCGGTATTTTATTGGGTTTGTCTTGTGCCATTATTGGAGCGACAGCTGGCTTATCAGCATTGTTCACTTCATTTCCTGAGGTGAAGCAGATTTGTCAGTTCATCGGAGCAGCATATATTTGTTATATTGCTTATAAAATTGCCAGTGCGCCTATTGTTGTCAATCATGCGGCGAGTGAGGCTCCGCGTTTCAAAGATGGTTTTATCTTAAATCTTTTAAATCCGAAAGCTTATGCCGCATTCCTGGCAATATTCTCGCAATTTTTACTGCCTTTTACCGAGTCAATGATGGGCTATCTGGTGACGGGGCTGACTTGCTTGGCTGTTGCAAGTATTGTCGACCTATTGTGGTTATGTGCCGGAGGTATCCTAAAACCTATTTTCTCGCATCCAACACAAGCACGGATTATTCGCAGGGTATTTGCAGTATTAATGCTGGGTTCGGTGATCTATGCATTGCGCTAGCGCACTGAATTACCAATGAAAGTGTGGTCATCCTGCTAAAAGCGCCTCGGTAACAATTCGCGCCTGAGCCCAAGATCGGCGTAATAAAAGCTGAGTTGCTATACTCGCCCAGCTTTTATTGTTTAATGCGTTGAGTGGCTGTTAACGATGAAAATGGTTTTCTACGCCATTTTGTAGCAAGTAATCTCCCAAATCAGGCAGTTGCATTTCGTCTAATTCCAAAATGTCTAACAATGCTTCGCCATATTGTTGCCATTCCTGATCCTGCGTGACATCAAATAGTGTGCCTTCTTCGCCGGTTAAATATTCGGCGAGTTTTAAAATGGCAAACAACCGTTTTTCGTATAAGTCTGTTGAATTGAGGATGTGCTCACACTGATGATGGTAGGCAATGACATTGCCAATTTCAGCGGCGAGGCCCCAGGCTTGAGCTATCAGAAAGCCGAGTGTTTGGTGGCTGGTCAGAAAAAAACGTTGTTCGATCTCAGCCAACGCAATTTGATTGGTTAAGCCAACTTTCAGCACTTTGGCATAATCCGGGTATTGGGCGTGGATCAAGCTAATACCGGCGTTGTGAAATAATCCCAGCGTATAACAATCATCGGCGCAATCACTGCCAAGCCGCAATTGCTGCGCAATCAACATCGCCGCGCTGCCGACATTCATCGCGCTATTCCAAAGCTTCAGAGTAAATGGGTCGGCGCGACCATCACTTAACGTAAATCGCAGCACGACACTGCTCACCAGTTTTATCACCCGGTTTAAACCCAGAAATTTGCAGGCATGTTCAATTGAACTGATTTTACGACGTAGCCCAAAATAAGCAGAGTTCACCACCTTCAAAGTAAAGCCGGCAATGCCAACATCCATATTGATTAATGCGGCGATGGTGTTGATATCCGGATCTTCGAGTTCAATTTCTTGTTTGATCCGAATTAAAACTTCTGGCTGCGGCGGGATCGTAAAACCGGCCAGTGCGTTTTCGACCATCGACATATCTATAGGTTTGACCATGCGGCAGGCTCCGGCATGTGGCTGCAAAAAATCTAGTATATCGATGGCAACAGATTTGACCAGTGTTGGATCGGGGCCTTGAGATGAAATGAAGGGAAGTTATGGCCGGGACACCATAAAACGACGACCCGGTAGAGGCTCATTCGACAATCTGCCCAGATGGATGCTGCAGACTGCCTTCATGCCGTTTCTTTTGCTGAACGCTATAGTTAGCTTTTAGCTGACGACAGTTGTTTCTTAAAACTTTTCAGCTCTTTTTGCAGGCGTTCCTGGGTTGGTTCTTGCGCAAGCAACGGCTGAATTGTCGCTGTGGCAGCTGTTTTATCGTTGGCTCGAAGCTGGATCTGTGCCAGGCGCAATACTGCCCAGGGATACATTGGGTTGTCACTGTCCTGATAAAAGTCTAAATATTGCTGCAATGACGCAGTGCCAATGACCGCATCTTGGCCTTCGACCGCAGCGAGGCGTCCAAGCTGATACAAACTCCCGTATTTTTCCACTTCGGTTGGGTATAGGGTTAAAGTTTGCTGATATAAAACAAAGGCTTCATTGGCTTTCTTTTGCGATGCAAGCAAAGCTGCTTTGGCCTCGATGAGAGCAGTTTCAGTTGGATGTGCTGTAAGTTGATTTTCAATCAGTACCAGCGCTTGGTCGGGATGGTCATTTTTCTGCAAAATGGTTGCCTGCGCCAATGTGCCCTGAATCATGTCTTGCTGAAGCAGCAGATCAGCCACATGTTTGGCTTCTTCTTCGTCACCACCAGCGATCCCCGGCGCATTTAAATAAAAACTAATTAGTGTTTGTTGATATTTATAGTTTGTAGGATCGGCTTTAACTGCTTGTTTTAGATAAGATAAACCTTGTTTCGCGCGGCCACGCGCCGAAAACATACTCCCCGACTGAGCCAAATTAAACTGATTCGCGCTCGCCAGATAGAGCAGTTCGGCATGGTCAGGAAAGGTTTGCAGTACCTTGGGTATCATCTCCTCTAACGCTTCATCATCCTGTAATGACAACATCGCTTTTGCTTGTAATACCAGCAGTTCTGGTTGTGACGGGGTCTCTGGCAGACTGCTGACGGCTTGTTGTAGTTTTTTATATTGTTGCCGCTCCAGATGTTGATTGAGTTGAGTTAAATCATAAGCCTGGCTGAATAACGAACAAGTCAGAAAGGAAAAAGCGAGTAAAATTTTTGTTTTCATTACATGTGCTTCCAGTTGCGTAGATGAAGATTAGAAGCGTTTTTGTGCAACGAAACAACTCATGAAGTGTTACCGGTGATTGCGGCATCGCTCTGAGCAGTAGCGAACCTGCGGCCAATTCAGCTTCCATTTTTTTCGCCAGTTAAAAGGACGGCCACAGTGGACACAGATTTTAACTGGCAGCTGTAGTTTGTGATGGGCCATCTGAATGAATTCTGAATCAAAGTTGCAGTGATGTACGCCGCTGCGAAGCGATTGGATGACTAAACTGGATGACGTAGCACGTTTAGCCTTTCGCAGCGGGAGTTGGCGGACTAAGAATCGAGATAAGGGCGACCGACCATCATTTGTTGCGCCAATTGTAATTCAGCATCACTGTCGGAAAGTTTGAGCTCACCAAATTGGACATCGAATTGAATCAAATCATCGTGAGGCATATTCATTGCGACTAATTGATCGGGTACCTGACCGACCTGACGGTAAGCATTAATAGCAACTTGTGCCGCTTGTTCCATCAGCATAAAGAAATAACCAAGCGGAAAGGATTGAAATACTTCATGGTCGAGCTGCGCCCAACCGAGTAAATCACCACTGATGGTGCCATCGGCATGATCAGTGAATAGCAGGGAAACTGCAGGAAATGGTGGGTTTTCACCAGATTGGTATTCGACAACATCCTGTTCGTCAAACAGCAGTACATAACCGAAAGCTGGACAACCTTCTGCATCCATATCGTCAAAGGCAGCGTCGTACACTAAAAACAGGCGTTGATCTGACATTGGGTAAGGTCCACTGACTAAGGGGGGCATATTCTACCTAAGCTGGCCGCATAGCTAAAGCATAAATTGGCAATTACTGTCGAAAAATCAAACCAGGTACTTTACTCGCCGACGTGATAACGATCTCCAGATGCTATAGAAATTTTCTTTTTTAGTGGCTGTTTTTTGGGTCAATGGCTGTTCAATCAGTAAATTGCAGTCACTTGGCAGTCTAATAAAAAGTGCTTAGCTGACAGTGAGCAGTTCAGGTTTAGGTATTTCCAACAATAGTGCCAATGCATCAGTTAACAAGCCTTCATGCTCGCTAATTTTTTGATCTGCCAGAATGGCTGCTTTTAACATCTGCCACAGCTGTTTTTTAAGCATAGGAGCAGTTTGAATTAACTGTGGTAACAAGGTTTTTAAATGAACCAGATCGGCAGCAGGTTCTGTTGTGGTTGATGGCAGCGCCAATACCGATAGACCTGCCTGCCAAGCTTGTTGTTGCAGTGCCACGTCATCATTTTGTCTGGCACATACGCTCAGTAGAGCCAAAGCAGCCGCTTCAACTTGAGGTAACCTGCTGGCTCTATCACCATGATAAATTTGCTCCGGATCAAACTGGCTACCGACACAATGTTCCAGCCAGCAGATTAAACTCCATTCCAAAAGGTCTTGCCGACCATCACAATTGACCAACGCTTCGACCAGCTCCAGTAAATATTGAAACTGTTGTGCTGATTGTTGTTTTAGCGCCGGGATCACCAACTGCAGCAACTGCAGTTTTTGGCGGGCGGTCAAAACCGAAACTTGGTCATACAGCCGGTCGACATCAGCCAGCAGTGCTGGGCTTCCCAGTTCTTTCACAAAATGCATTTGTTTGGCCATATACTCAGGCTGGATCAGACAGGCACAAACTAGCGCCGGAGCGGATGGAGCATGCCGGCTGCTGTGTAGTAGGATTGCCGGTAAGGCTGCGAGTATGTTGTGAGCCATGGCACCGGCCGATTTTGGTTTTGCGGTGGCCGTTTGACTATCGGTATTCGGGTCGGTGAAGTCACTGCGATGGCTTTTCGCCTCTAAGCTCTCTGCGGTCGGGAATTTGCCCAACCACGCCGGATCGATACGCTTGATGCGCTCTGCCAAAGGGGGATGGGTGGCAAACAAACTGGTCCAACGCGAAATTGCTTCGCCAAAGAATAAATGGCTCATCTCATCGGCGTTAGGGTGTTTGACGCGGCTGCCGCGACTCCCAACGGCACCAATGGCTTTTAAAGCGTCGGCGATGCCTTGCGGATTACGGGTAAATTGCACAGCGCTGGCGTCCGCCAGAAATTCACGTTGCCGACTGACGGCCGCTTTAATCAAATTACCGAAAAACGATCCAATATAACCCAACAGCATCAAACCAAGCGCCAACACAAAAATCCCACCGCCGTTATTATTTTTTGACCGGGAACTGCCAATACTGACTGCGGCAGCGCCACGGCCGCCGCTGCGCAGCAAATAATAACCCGCATGACCAATAAATAAGATCCCTTGTAGTAACGCAATCAGCCGGATGTTCATTCGCATATCGCCGTTGAGAATATGACTGAACTCATGCGCAACCACGCCTTGCAGTTGGTCCCGATTGAGCTGATTCAGACACCCTTCGGTGATACCAATGACGGCATCGGCAGGTGAATAACCGGCGGCAAAGGCATTAATTCCGGCTTCAGGCATCAGGTACACCGGAGGTACCGGCACGCCGGCGGCAATCGCCATCTCTTCGACCACATTCAGTAACATACGCTGTTTCGGGTTAGCTTGAACGTGATCAAGCCGCGTGCCGCCGAGCGCTTTGGCAACAACTTGCCCGCCATGATTCAGTTCAGCCTGTTTTAGCGCGACGACAATGCCGATGAGCAGCAACACCGCCAGGCTGCTCCAGCCCATTACCGGCCAAGGCAATGCTGACCACCAGTTTGGATCGGTCGGGGAAAAGAAAAGCTGGCTTTGTTCAGTGCTCATGAAACCTAATGTGATTAATAACAGTAGGTTGGTTAGGATGAGCAAACAAAAAACCGCCAGTCCGAACAGCAGAACAAGCAGTTTAGTGTTGCGACGCGCTTCGTCTTGCGCTTTAAAAAAATCAACAGCCACAGCCGTTAAAAACTCACTTTAGGTGCGGCCTGAATTGCCGCACTATCGGCAAATTCCAGCAACTTGGCATCTTGGGCATGCCCAAAAAAACCTGCGAAAAATACCGGCGGGAAACTTTGGCGATAGCTGTTGTACTCAGTCACAGCATCATTAAATGCCTGACGGGCAAATGAAACTTTGTTTTCTGTGCTGGTCAGCTCTTCAGACAACTGCAACATGTTTTCATTGGCTTTTAAATCCGGATAGGCTTCCATCACCACACTGAAGCGGCTCATGGCACCTTGTAGCACTGATTCTGCACCCGCCAATTGGCCAATAGCGCCTGCATCTCCTGGATTACTTGACGCAACTTTTAATTCTGCCATCGCTGCGTTACGTGCTTGAATGACGGCTTCTAAGGTTTCACGTTCATGTGCCATATAACCTTTGGCCGTTTCAACCAGATTAGGGATCAGGTCATACCGACGTTTCAGTTGAACTTCAATTTGGGCAAAGGCATTTTGGAAGCGGTTTTTTAGTTTAACTAACTGATTGAAAATACTGATAACGTACAATAGCAATAGACCAATGACGACCAATGTGATCAGGCTGCTCATGTTGTCTCCTGTGGGTTTAACTAAAAAAAAGCGATTGGTAATTTAGTATTGTTAACATTAAATTAATGTCAAGTAAAGTACTGCCTTGACGCAGTTTTTAAAAAACCGACAGCTGCTATTTTGCATCTGGTGCGTTACCATGACGGTGACAACGTAAAGGACCTAATTTCTGATGAAAGAGTTTCAACATATCTCAATCACTGACACTTTTACCAAGCTGCAGCAAGGTGAAATTGTCATCGTCGATATCCGTGACGAACAAAGCTACAGCGCTGCGCATATTGATGGTGCATTTCATTTGACCAACGGCACTATGCTGCAATTCACGCAACAACACGATTTTGAACAACCAGTAGTGGTGGTTTGTTACCACGGCAATTCCAGCCAAGGCGCTGCGCAATATTTGGTGCAACAAGGTTTTGAGCAGGTCTATAGCATGGATGGCGGTTTTGAAGGCTGGCGCCATAATTTCCCTCATGTCAGCAGTGCAGAATAATTGATGATGCTGAAGTTGGCTGAGCTCAACTCAGCCAGTGCTGCCCAGACATTTGCTGCTTATTGCCTGAGTTGTCACTGGCCGGTTAGTGTGGTGGTGTTGTCAGCAGAGCGCGCTGAAATCTATGCCGAAGAACAAGTGGCGGCGCAGGTGCAGCTTGAATTATCTGCATTTATTGACCAGCCAGACCATCCCAAATATAGCCGTGCCGCCTGGGATCAAAATCAGCCGTCGACCCAGAGTAGCAGTCTTGGTTTAGCGGCTGTCTGGCAGCGAATGCGCAGTATGTCGGGCGTTTGGACGCAAAGTGTCGCATTGTTGTGTGTCCTGGTGTTTATTGCTCAGCAAATTTGGCCAGGTGTTGTTTACAGCCAGTTAAAATTTTTCAACCCCTGGCAGTTCCAGCATGAATGGCTAAGTTGGCGTTGGTTGACTCCAGCGGTGCTGCATTTTGGTGTGGCCCACCTGACCTTTAATTTATTGGCATGGTGGTTGTTTGCCGGGCGGATTGAAGTGCATCTGGGAACTCGTTTGTTGCTGGTGCTGTCTTGCACAGCGGCGGTGTTCAGCAATACCGCACAATTTTTACTGCACAATGACCAATTTGGTGGCTTGTCGGGTGTTGCCTACGCAGTGATGGGGTTTTCCTGGTGTTACGGCTGGCGTTTTCAAAGCCCACAATTGCGATTGAGTCATGCCGATATTGGTGTGGCGTTGTTATTTCTGGTGTTGGGCTTTGCCGATATGCTGTGGGTCAATACCGCAAATTGGGCACATTTAGCAGGGCTACTGACTGGAATCGCCTTTGCGATGATTCAGCGCCGTCCGGCTTCATCGGCGCTGTCAGTTTAGAAGGTGTAACTAAAAGAGGTCGCAGTCTCGCAAGATAACAAGGGACTGCTGCTGATGATTTGTAGAGATTGCACAAACGCTAGGTCATCAAAGTTTCAGCTTCAGATACCGCGCGGGGGGAAGTTACTGATACAAATATTTGGTGAATAATACGTCTTGCACCAAGGCTGTACCGGTTTCTTTAACCAGTAAGTCATTTAATGTATTCAAAATTTTCAAGCGAATTTCTTCACGGCCGGTGAGTGATTTCACCGCATCTTCCGACTCTTTGCCAAACACAGCAACAATGGCGTTCAGAATCATCGGTTCATGGTGCTCAATCATTGGCAGGAATTTCTCGTCCTTAATCATCAGTTCCATTGTCACGCGCACATATCCAAGGTTTTTCTGGCCACTGGTCACATAGTTTGTCACGATATCCGGATCAAAACCGTAATAAACCACTTTTGATTTGGCCTTTGGTGCTTCTTGCGCCAGAACCGAAGTGCAAAGAAAAGTGCTGACAAGTATCAGCAACAGCGCATATATGTTTTTCATCTAAACCACACTGATTTTAAGTCGATTGATTCTGTTAACAAGTGTACCTGAGCCACTGCGCGCTGGCTATCCTGCCGCGGGCAGTAAATCAGTCATTTGTTTGATTAAGCGCATTCGCTGGCCAACCATTTTTCCGGTCAGTGCAAATGCCTGCAATTTTTGTTGCTGATCAAACCAAAGTGCTTGCCAGTCCATGCCTTCACCGCTGATGTGCCATTCGGTGTGATCAGGTTGTCTATTCTGACAACTCACGATGGGTAATGCCGGACTCTTCACCAGTACCGGCATCGCCGGCAATTGTAATTGTGTTGGCTGGCCGCACAATGTTGCTGCCAATGCCTTCGCCGACAAGTTGATCGGTGTGATATACATTAACACGTGCTGGCAAATTTCAGCACAGTCGCCAATGGCATAAATATCAGCATTACTACTACGTAAATATTGGTCAACCCTGATACCTTTGCCACAAACAAGTGCCGATTTTTTTGCCAGCTCAGTGTTAGGCTTTAAACCTATCGCAGACAAAATCAGCTCTGTAGATAAAGTACGGCCATCAGCGAGCGTTAATATACAGTGTTCACCGCTGGCTTGTGCATCGGTAATTGGGTTGCCCCAGTAAAATGTTACCCCTAACTGCATCAGCGCCTGGGCAAGTTTGTCGCCAAGTGGCGCAGGCATCAGTTGTGCCAATGGCTGTTGTTCAAGGGCGATAACAGACACCTGAAAACCAGCATTGACCAGATCGTTTGCATATTCAATGCCGACCAGCCCGGCGCCTAAGATACAAATGTCTTTTTTACCTTCACAGCGTTGTAAAAAGCGCTGATAGTCCGCTAAATCATTAATCGGCTGGCTAATTGCCAGCGCAGCGGTCGGTAACTGCGGCGTCAGTGCACTAGCACCCGTCGCAAGCACTAGTTGCTGATAGCTGACTTGGCCAAGACGGGTCTGCAATAATTTTTGTTCGGTATCAATGGACTCTACTACGCAATGCGTTTGCAGTTGGATCTGGTACTCAGTTGCCATTTCAGCGGCAGTTTTTTGCACTAAGGCTTGCGCGGTTTTGCCTTTACTAAAACCATTCGATAACAGCGGTTTGGAATAATAGTCACCACTATCGGCGCACAGCAGTAATATCGAACGACTGGCCGTTATTTTGCGAATTTCTTTCACCAGCTGGTACCCGGCATGACCAGCGCCAATTATCACAATATCTGCTTGTTGCATGGGCTCTCGAAGTATTTACGGCAACGGATTGAGCTGAGGTTAGAGAAGCGCAGGACTTTTGTCACGTACTGGTGCTGCAGATGAGCTGAAAAATACCGATGGACTTGTTATGATGCCGCCAGATTTTGCGCGAATGGCCAGATGTAAAAAAATGAAGTGTGACGAGATTTTTTCTTATGCTGGCTGGCAGTTACCCAGCTCTTTAGCGCCGCGACTCGCATTACCAGAGCGGTTAGCACCTTGGTTGTTATGTCCAGGTTCACTGACGCAAAAATTAAAAGCTTATAAATCTGGTTTTCAGCTAAAGCTGCTCAGTGAACAACAAATAAAATTGCCAACTGTATTAGCAGAACGCTGGCAGACTCAATTGGGCATGCAGCGGCAAGTGATTTTGTATTTAGGCGACCAACCATGCGTATTTGGACAGAGTTTTTTACCGGATCATACGCTTCAGGCGTTAACACCACTGGCTGAACTCGGTGAGCAACCCCTGGGTGATTATATTTTCCAGCAAGCAGATTTAGTCCGCGGCAAGATTGAAGTGGCTCAATTTGCAGCCGGATTGCAGTTGCCACAGCTGGGGAAGCAACCTGAAGTTTGGGGTCGCCGCTCGTATTTTTCGTTGCAGCAACATGAGCTATTAGTGCAGGAAGTATTTTTAACAGGATTATTTGCCCAATGAATTGGCAGCTTAGCGTTTCAAAATGGCGTGACTATTCGCAGTTGATGCGAATGGACAAGCCGATTGGTACTTATTTACTGTTATGGCCAACTTACTGGGCGTTATGGTTGGCCAGTGGTGGCATGCCAGCACTTGGCATGGTGCTGATTTTTACGTTGGGCGTAGTGCTGATGCGCGCAGCAGGTTGTGTGATCAACGATTACGCCGATCGCAATTTTGATGGTGCGGTCGAACGCACTAAACAAAGGCCGCTGGCAACGGGGGCTGTCAGTGCGACTGAAGCTTTACAGTTGTTTGGACTATTGTTGGCATTGTCAGCGACGTTGCTGTTATTTTTAAACTGGCAAAGCGCTGCTTTGGCTTTGGTTGCGGTGTTGCTGGCGGCCAGTTATCCCTTTATGAAACGTTACACCCATCTGCCGCAGGTCGTGCTGGGCGCCGCATTTAGTTGGGGCATGGTGATGAGTTTCATGGCTATTCAAGGTGCGTTGCCGTTGTTGGTTTGGTTACTCTATGGTGCGAACCTGTTATGGACCGTCGCGTACGATACTTTTTATGCGATGGTCGACAAAGAAGACGACGAAAAAATTGGCGTTAAATCGACCGCCCGGCTATTTGGCCGTTATGCGCTCTTTATCATCGCCATCCTGCAACTGGGAGCGCTGGCGTTATTGGAATGGGCTGGTGCTTTGGCTGGGCTTGGCCAGGTCTTTAATATGGCGCTGGTTGTAGCACTGGTACTGTTTATTTACCAACATCGGCTCGCCCGACAAGGCCGCGACGGCTGCTTACGTGCTTTTTTAAATAATCATTATGTTGGATTAGTGATTTTTATTGGTGTGGTGTTGGGGCAAGCCTGGCACTAAGTTTTTGCTCGTCATCTGCTTTCCATCCTACGATCGCCCGTTCAGGGCGATTTAACACCACTCTGTCTGACTTTGATTGACAGATCTGAACAGTATCCTGCAGCGTATGCTCCACGATAAAGCAGCTTCTGGGCATCAGTATGCATTCGGTACGATTTTTACAATTTTTAGGTTATCTCGGGTTATTGCCCTTTGTGGTATTAACGCTGCTGACACTTTTTCCGTTGTGGCCGGAGCTTGATGCATTAACTCTGTTTCAGCGCTATAGCGCCATTATTCTTGGATTTATGGCCGGCGTGTTGTGGCCGGTATGGGCGCAGCAGGCGTCGGTGCGGCCATTGGCGTTATTTGCCGTCAGCTTACCGGTGCTTAGTTTTCTGGCCGGCTTGCTTCCTGCGCCATATACCCTCGCCATAGAGTTATTGTTATTTATCGCACTTCGTTTGGGTGAGCGTTGGTTTGCGCTGGATGAACAATATCACCCTTCATATCTGCAACTTCGTCGGCATCTGACCAGGGTCGTCGTATGTTGTCACGCTTTGATGCTGATTGCTTTGTACTATTAACCACTTGCGATAACTACTGTGAGTTGCATCGGGCCCTGAACAAGCCTACTCTGATGGCCATCCCTAGGCTGTTTCAAATGGAGTGCAGCTTGTCTCATCCTTTTATGCAACTCGATCAATCCAGTTTATTACGATTGGAAGCGGAAGTTCAGTTAGAGAAGGGGACCACAAGTCTTGGTTCTAATTGGCCGATCAGTATGAGTACAATGCTTAGCTTACTGAGTCAAACAGCATCGGAAGAAGGCGCTGAAGTCAGTTTAAAAGTGCTGCATGAGTTGCAGGTATTTCAGGTTGAGCTGGATTTGATGCAACACCAGATGGCCAGCAATGAAGAAGTATTGTCGGAAGATTTACAGTTGTTTCGTGGCTTGTTTGAGCAATTACCTCAGCCGTGTTTTATTCTAAACCGCTCAGGTTTGGTCCATTCGTCGAATCAAGCAGCCGTCAGTTTATTGGGGCATCAATGGGGCGGAAGTACCGGTCAAGCCGGCTTATCACTGCTCAGTCACCTGGTAAAAGAGAGTCAATTGCAATTACATGCCATCTTTTTGCGCTTGCAGGCTGGCAGTCAGCGTGAACGCTTGTTGTTGCAATTAAATAACCAGCAGCAGCCACTTCCATGGGTCGTGACCCAGCTACCCGGACAGCACTTTATTCTGATGCAACATGACCCTAAAAATTAGCTCGTTATGTTAACAGCCAATGCTGTCGTTGGGATTGGCGCATCAGCCGGTGGCCTGAATGCATTGCAGCTGATGTTGGCACAATTACCCGCCGAAACGGGCCTGGCTTATGTTGTCGTGCAGCACCTTGCACCGGAGCAATCGTCAATCTTAGCAACATTATTGCAGCGAGTGACTTGTTTGCCGGTGTTGCAGGTGACTCAAGGGTTGCAGTTATTAGCCGATCATCTGTACGTCAACACCCCGAATCATGCGCTGACCATTGTTGATGGTCGTTGTGTGTTAACTCCACCTTCACAACCCCATGCCAAGTGGTTGCCGATTGATTTACTCTTTTGCTCGCTCGCTAGCGACTTCCGACATCAAGCCGTTGGTGTGCTGTTATCGGGAATGGGGGCGGATGGCTCAGCCGGACTGAAGGCGATTAAGGTCGCTGGTGGGTTAACGATAGCGCAGCAGCCAGAAACCGCGCTGTTTCCAGCGATGCCAGAGCATGCTATCGCTGAAGGCGTGGTTGATATTGTTGCTAGCGCTGAGCAAATACCAATGCAACTGCTGCATCATCGGCACGGAACAGTTCCAATTGCACAAGCAATGAAGTCATCAGCGTCACTGATAGCGGCGCCAGCAGAATCTTCGTTGCAACCGTTGCTGCAAATATTGCAGCAACGGACAAAGCACGATTTTTCACAGTACAAACCCAGCACATTGCAGCGCCGGATTGAACGGCGGATGATGATTCATCATGTAGATAAACTGCAAGATTACATTGAGTTACTAAAGCAAAACCCACAAGAAAGCGACTTGTTGTTTAAAGAATTGCTGATTGGCGTGACCGGTTTTTTCCGTGATCCAGCGGTCTGGCAGCAGTTGTTAGACACAGTGTTGCCAGATTTATTAAAAAGCCGATCCACGCAAGGCCAGTTGCGGGCCTGGGTGGTGGGATGTTCTACCGGTGAAGAAGCTTACACATTGGCAATCTGTCTGGTCGAGGCGGGAGAAGCTGCGCGACTTGCCAATCATGTTACAGCTGAAGTTGGCAGCAGCTGGCAAATTTTTGCGTCAGACTTAAGTGCAGATGCGATTGCAACGGCCCGACGTGGTTTTTATCCGCTGAGTATTGCTGAAACTATGACACAAAGCCGGCTGGAACGTTTTTTTCAACGGCAGCAACAAGGTTATCAAGTACGGCCGGAAATCCGCGACATGGTGCTGTTTGCGCAGCACAATGTGTTACAAGCGCCGCCTTTTACCCGCTTAGATTTACTCAGCTGTCGTAACTTATTGATTTATTTCGATGCGGCAATACAACGTAAATTGTTGCCGTTATTTCACTATGCCTTGCGCCCAAGCGGTGTATTGTTATTGGGGAGTTCGGAAACCATAGGCCGGGACAGCCATTTATTTACCCCTGTCGATGCAAGATTGCGACTCTTTTTACGTCAGGACCCGCGGCAGCAACAAGGCCGAACTTCGGCGCAATTGGTGCAATCTTTTCCACCGCTTTCCGCTTTGATAAAGGACACAACTTTGACGCCTGTCAGTCAGCCTGATACCAACCCAGATAACTTACAACATGCCGCGGACCAGCTGTTACTTCAGGTGTATGCGCCTGCTGCCGTGGTGGTGAATCCGGATGGCGATATTATTTACATTAGTGGTCGTACCGGGAAATATTTAGAGCCGGCCGCAGGAAAAGCCAATTGGAATTTCCATGCGATGGCGCGAGAGGGTCTGCGCGCGCCTTTAAGTTCGGTCTTGAAAAAAGCGAGCGCGCAAAACGGCGCCTTGCAGTTTCCCGGGCTGGAAATTCAGCAGGATGGCGCTATTCAGCGGGTTGATGTGACGGTGCAAGCCTTACAGCAGCCAGCCGCGCTACAAGGCTTGGTGTTGATAGTTTTTCGCGATGTGGTAGCGCAGCGGCAAGGCAACAAACGTACGGGAAAAGCCGGAGATGACAAGACAGATGCGCTGGCGTTAGCGCAATGTTTAGATGAAATGCAATCGCTGCGCGAAGAGGCGCGGTTAGGTCGTGAAGAGCTGCAATCGGCCAATGAAGAATTACAATCAACGAACGAAGAATTGCAGTCGACGAACGAAGAGCTCACCACCTCAAAAGAAGAAATGCAGTCGATGAACGAAGAGCTGCAAATCATCAACAACGAAATGCAGTCAAAACTAGATGATTTAGCGCTGGCACAAAGCGATTTAAAAAATCTACTTAACAGCATTGAAATTGCAATTTTGTTTTTAGATCAAGAGCTCAATGTGCGCCGTTATACCAATCGCGCCGCTAAAATTATTAATTTGCGCGACAGCGATGTCGGTCGTCCGCTCAGTGATTTAACCAGCAGCTTGCATTATCCCGAGCTCCACCAGGATGCGTTGCAGACTTTACAGACGTTGGTGTTTTCTGAAAAACAAATCGAAACCAGCGATAAACGCCGCTTCACAGTGCGGATCATGCCGTACCGTCGACTTGACAATATGATTGATGGCGTAGTGATTACCTTTTTAGAATTGAGTGCCAACACCCCGCTGTTGGCGTCAGCGGTGGCAACCATCGACCCGCAATAAACCACACTTTGTACACTTCGCAATAAAAATTGCCACGACAGTTGCATTCATTGATTACATCTGTAATAGTAAGTCTATTACAACTGTAATCAATGAGGCTGTTGATGAAAGATATCAGTCAGGCAGAACTTGAAGTCCTAAAGATCCTATGGCTACAAGCACCACAATCCGCCAACCAGGTGGTCGACGCATTAGCGGATGCCAGCCAATGGCATGAAAAGACCGTCAAAACCCTGCTCAACCGGTTAGTGAATAAAGGCGCGGTCAGTTTTGAAAAAGACGGTCGGGCTTATCTGTATTCTCCGGTACTACAACAACAAGACTATCAACATAAAGAAAGCCAAAGTTTTATTGCACGGGTATTTGAAGGCCGGATTGCGCCTTTGGTGGCCGGTTTTGCCGCCCATAAAAACCTACAGGCTTCAGATATTGATGAATTAAAACAGTTGATTGCAGATTGGGAACTCGCCCAGCAAGGAAAGTCTGATGAATAACTGGATCTTCGCGCAGCAACTTCCGTTATCGCTGCTGTTAATGTTGCTGCTGGCAGGACATCGTCCGCTATTACGATTTTTGGGGCCGCGCACTGTATATACGATGTGGCTTAGTGTGCCGCTGTTGTTGTTGTGTTCGCTGCTTCCAATCACCGTCGGTCATTCCGACATCCTCATCGTGAAAGTTACTGCGATGCAACTTCAACAACTGCAGCAGCAGATCCAACAATCGAACTGGCTGTTTTGGCTTTGGGCTCTGGGTGCTGTTGTCGTTGGCTGTGCCATCTTAGTGATGCAGTACTCCTTGTTACGATTATTGCGCCGCGCACAGCCAATTCCAGCTACAGAAGGCGTTGACTGTTTTCAGAGCGAGCAACTGGCAGGACCGCATATCAGTGGTTTTTTGCAGCCAAAAGTATTGCTGCCACGAGATTTCGCCGAACGTTTTAGTGCCTTGCAGCAACAGCTGATTTTACGCCACGAACTCGCACACTGGCAGCGTGGTGATTTGCACTGGAATTATCTGGCGCTGGCATTATTGGTTTTATGCTGGTTTAACCCTTTGATGTGGTTGGCATACCGCCGTTATCGGCAGGATCAGGAGCTCGCTTGTGATGCGTTTGTCCTGAAAGATGCCAGCCAGCAACACCGAATTGCTTATGGCTATGCGTTAATAAGCAACTTACAGCAGGCCGCCAACGGCTGGCAGCCACTGACTTATCACTACGGAGATAAACACATGATCAAACAACGTTTAATGCAATTACAAACCACTCAGGGTTATAGCAAAACAGCCGTGCTGTTGAGCTTATCAGTGGTGATGGCGGGTGGTTTATGGCTGCAACAACCGGCTTATGCCGGGGATGAGTCAGCTGCCCCAGTCATGCGGGTCGAACCAAAATATCCGATTGAAGCGGCCCGGCAACGGATTACGGGTTACGTGCAGGCGCATTTTAATATCAAGCCGGACGGTTCGGTCAGCGATATTCAAATTATCAAAGCAGAGCCTGCAGATGTCTTTAACAAAGAAGCAATTCGTGCATTAGGGCAATGGAAATATCAGCCTACAGCCAATGGTGTGAAAGACGCAACTGTGCAGCTTGATTTTATGATGGACCCTCCAGAGTCTGGGATGGAACAAATTAAAGTGACAGGAAAGTCGTGATTAAATCAGGCAAAGCACAGCCAGAGGCGGAGCACTGCAGTCGCTGAAAGGCATTGTTGCCAAGCCAAAAAAGCAAAGGGGCCACAGGCTCTTTTGCTGTTTTGGTTTTTATTTTAGCTAGATGTTGCTTAGCATCCGGCCAAACCAAGATTTGACGCGTACAACTAAACTCGCACCGGCTGAAAGTTATCCGGCCTGAACACTGTCTTATGCAGTAACAGGTTGTGAAGGAGTGAGTTGATGAAAATGCTAAGTTATGTCGGCGCCTTGTTAGGGTTGCTGTTGGTGAGTCTGGTGTTATTTCGCCAACCTGCGGTAGCGATTGCTGCACCGGTTGATTTATCGGCGCCAATGCCCGCCAGCAAGCAGTTGCAAAGCATCGTGTTAGGGGCGGGATGTTTTTGGGGCGCCGAAAAACGCTATCAAGCTCTGCCCGGGGTGGTCGATGCCGTCTCTGGTTATGCCGATGGCCGTGGTCTTGCCCCGACTTATCAAGAAATTACCCAGCGTAAACATCAATTTAATCCGGATAATTTCGCCGAAGTGGTTGAAGTGACTTTTAATCCGGCGCAAATTAGTTTGCAGCAACTGCTGCAGTTCTATTTTGAACAACATGATCCAACTCAGTTAAACCGACAAGGTAACGATGTCGGCACCCAATATCGTTCAACCATTTTGTATAACAATGTGCAGCAACAACACATTGCTGAGCAGGTTGCAGCTCAGTATCAGCAACGGCTCACTGCCGAGGGGTACGGCAAGATCACCACCAAAATCACCCAGTTGGATAAATTCCATCCGGCGGAAGATTATCATCAGGATTATCTGGCGAAAAACCCTAATGGCTATTGCCCGGATCACTCGACTGGCGTCAAGTTCACAGTGGATGCCACTGCGGCCAAAGTTGTCACGGATAACAGTCAGTTGTTAGTCGGCAAGCAGATCGTGGTGATTGAAGCCGAAGGTTATTGCCCTTATTGCGAACAGTTTAAAAAAGAAGTGTCGAACCATTATCAGGGCACCATCCCAATGACTTATCGGCTGGCATCGCAGCTGGATGGGCTGACTCTGAAAACGCCAACCTGGGCGACGCCAACCATTTTATTTTTAGAACAAGGCAAAGAAGTGTTTGGCCGCCAGGGCGCCATGACTGCTGCCGAATTCTACAAGGCGCTGGGTTATTTTAAATTGGGGGAATCGGAGGCCTTTAATGTGGCTTTTGACGAAGGTACCGATGGCCGGTTTTGCAAAGAGTATGAGATTTTCAAAAATACCCCAGACGGTTATTTTGTGGATAAGTTAAGTGGTGTGAAGCTGTTTGATACCCGCGATCGTTTTAACTCGGGGACAGGTTGGCTGTCATTTACGAAACCGGTTGATGGTGCGGTGATTGAAAAACCGGACAATCGGTATGGCATGCAGCGGGTGGAAATTCGCGCCAAAAAATCCGGTATTCATTTAGGTCATGTTTTCCCGGATGGCCCCAATGGTCAGCCTCGATATTGCATCAATGCGACTGTGCTGGAGTTTGTGGCGAGAAAAGGTTAGAAGTCGTAGCAGAGTCAATGGCCCGAAACTTTTGGCAGCCATTGACTCTGATATTTGTGGGGAAACTCCGACGGTTTAATTAATGCCGGTGGCCATGTCGGGCAGTGCCGGCACCTTTGCCTGGTGCAGCAGCCTGTTGTTGAATAGCAGGCTTATTAGTGACAAAAGGTTTAATCCCCATCGACTGATAAATATCCATTGGATAGATAGCGCTACCTTGAGTGATTACCAGCGCTAACTTGCGGATGTCACTGATGTTTTTAGTCGGGTCCCCATCAACCAGCAATAAATCAGCGTCTTTACCGACTTCAATACTACCTTTACGCGTTTCTACTTTGCTATAACGGGCACCGTTTAGAGTCGCAACTTGTAATGCTTGAGACGGTGTTAACCCGGCTTTGACCAATAACTCCAATTCGCCTTGTAAAGTGAAGCCCGCGAGTTCATCAGTACCAGCGACCACCGGGATCCCCGCCTTGTACATCATGCCAACAAACTCAACCATTTTTGCATAAGATTTTGCGTACAATTTCGCGGTCGCTGCATCAGGAATATCCAGTTCGGCCGTGGCGTAGCGGCGTTGTAAATCCGGCGGCAGATGGTCAACAATGGCTTTCCATGGATCACCGACTTCTCCATCAACTTTTTTCAGGAAATCAAAAGTCGCCAAGGTAGGATCAACCACAATCCCTTTTTGTTTCATCAGCTTGATGTAGTCCTGCACTTTTTTGCTTTGAAGGTCCAAGCCAGCGACTTGCTTCGCTGGCAAGTAGAACCGCGCTAAAGTGCGCGTATCGGTGTCCGGTTTTACCAGGAAATTCAGCAAGATCTGGTTAATGTGCTGAATCTCGTCATAGCCGGCCGCGATGGCATCTTCGGCTTTTAAAAATGCCGGTACATGACCACTGACGCGCAAACCACGTTGATGGGCATAAGACACGGTGTCTTTGAGGATTTCCTTCGGAAAAGAGTTATAAATCTTCAGCTGCGGATAGCCATGGGCAACGTACCAATCAATCGCCGATTTAGCGCCGGCGATGTCTTTCACCACAAAGCCGTTACGCGCAGAATACGGGCTTTCGCCCTCCAGAAAACCGGTTGGAACGACGGTCGGCGCCAGTAATTGATGTTGCAGGGTGTCGTCGATAATGGATTGCAAAGTCGCATTGTCATTGCCCATATCGCGCAGGGTGGTAACACCAGCCGCCAAATGCAGCGGACCTTCCCAACGTGATAAATGGCCATGCATATCAAATAGGCCTGGCAGCATCATCCGGCCTTTGCCATCGATGTCATTTTCCACCTGTGTTGCGAACGAGCCGGTCGGTACGATGCTGGTAATTTTTCCACGCAGCAGATAAACATCACTTGCTGCGCCGACGGTGGCTTTGACACTGTCAAAAATCCGCACATTGCGAATGACCGTAAGCCCAGGCAAGGGTTTAGGGATGTCGGTGGCTAATTGCGTCAATAACTTCGTTTCAGCCTGTTGCTGGATCTCCATCATTTTTGCGGCGTTGTCCTGCCAGCCATCTTCAATCAGGGTTAAAAAGCCTGGCGCTATACTGGCAAATAACCTGGGATTTTCGCCGCCGGTTGCCCAAACAAAATTGGGTACCAGACCAACACCGGTTTGCACCAATAACTGTACCTGTTGCTTTTCACCGCCTTTTTCGACAATTAAATCACTCACTGTTTGCTGACTTAAGGTGCCTGATGGCAGCAATGGGATGCTGTTGCTGCCACTTTTGGCGATGGCATTGATGGCAATTGAACTCAGTTCTGGTGAACCATCCACCGGCAGATACATGGCGGCTCCAGCCACCGTGCTT
>JAHJNE010000213.1 GCA_018820995.1 Gammaproteobacteria bacterium
CGTTTCATAGTGTACTTCTCCAATTTGTGTGTGTTTAACCCGGGGGGCTGTTTTCTATTCTGGCCGTTTTTGAGCGTTACGCAAGAAAAAAATGCACATTTGTAAATATTTATTTTTTCGCATCATAACTATTTGTAATTTAAATGAATATTGTTAAATTTGACGACCAAAAATGGTCGTGTCCTACAAACTGGTTTAAACCTTGTATATATAGCAAAAACCTTGCCGCAGCATGATAAGGTGTTGAATTTAAATGAGTATGTATTTTTTCTTAAATATTGATGTCAAAACGCAGAAAATATCGGAAAAGTTATTTTGGATAAGGTTGGCATTAAATTTGATATTCGGTTGATTTATTTAAGGGTTGTATATTGCTACATGCAGCATAAGTAGCCATCTAGGTGGCCAATGCGGTGTGTGGTGAAAAGATGAGCTAGCGTAGCTAAAGACACAATGGTTGTTAAATAGCCTAAAGACTCCGAATGTATCCAAAAGGTGATGACACTGCAGTTGGTCAACGGAGAGTTCGGTTTTTACTTGTTTAAAAGTTGATTCGGGCAGTCAACCGAAAAAGCCAGTTTTGATAAAACCAGAGCGCGACTCGATGCAGGCTAGTCCGCTCTGACTCCTATCCACTTCATTAGAGGCTACGAAGTCGCATCGACAAATCAATCGCTCTGACGTTTTTGGTTAATGCGCCACTGGAAATGTAATCGACACCGGTACTGCTAAGTGCTTTTAAAGCATCGCTGGTAATATTGCCGGAAACTTCCAGTTTGGCTTGCCCTTGGTTCATTGCGACTGCTTGTTGAATATCAGCAATAAAGAAGTTATCTAGCATAATAATGTCGGCACCCGCATCCAGCGCCTGTTGTAACTCCGTTAAATCTTCAACTTCAACTTCCACTATTTTACCTGGGAAGTTCTGCCGGGCGCTGGTGACTGCAGCCTGGATGGAACCCGCAGCGGCGATGTGGTTTTCTTTAATTAAAAACGCGTCGTATAAACCCATCCGATGGTTTTTGCCACCACCACAACTGACGGCGTATTTCTGTGCCAGGCGCAAACCTGGTAATGTTTTGCGGGTATCTAAAAGTTTGGTTTCACTGTCGCCAAGTAAAGCCACATATTGTGCAGTCGTGGTGGCAGTCCCACTTAATGTTTGCAGGAAATTTAGAGCAGTTCGTTCGCCGGTTAACAGCATCCGCGCCGGACCACTGATTTCACATAACACGGTATTGCTGCCAACCGCATCACCATCTTTGACATGCCACTGAATAACGACTTGCTCTGACAACTGCTGAAAAACTTCATCAACCCACGCCACACCGCAGACCACACAATCTTCACGGGTAATAATAGTGGCTGTGGCCTGTTGTTCAGTTGGAATGAGGGAGGCGGTGATATCACCTTGTTGTAATGGCAAATAACCTAAGTCTTCGGCTAACGCATGGCTGACACCACGGCGAACTTCCTGCGCCAGTCGCTCGTTATGGCTCAATTCTTTTTGAGTACTTAATGGATCGGATTGAGATACGACCAGAGGGCGACTGTGATTGAGTTGTTCTGACATAATTAGTTTCTTTGAGTAAGTTGCAATTGATTTGCTTGTTGCGCGAATTCTAAATGCTTTAGCGCGCTCATTCCTAGCAAAATCTCTGATCCGGTTAAATTAGGGACAATGCTGGCATTAAGATTCGTCAGCACAATATCACCGAGTTGTAATTGATCAATCTGACTCTGATAGACTGTAGCAATGCCATTGGCTGTCGCAGTTTGATAAGCGCGCCCCTGGATCATACCAGTGCGCCTGGCCACATCAGCTGAAACTGCAACCATCGTCGCACCGGTATCCAGCAAAAAGTCCACGTTCTGCCCATTGAGTTTTAAAGTGCCGACATAATGCCCCTGCCGGTTTGCTATCAAATTAACTGTACGCTCGCCACCGGCACCGATAGTTGATTTCAGCTGTTGATTCGGGTTCAGTTGCGCTGCCAGATAATCGTCAAAAAACAAATAGATCACTGCCAGCAGCAACAGCCAGGCGATAATGGCAAAACCTTTGCCGAGTTTAGTCGTAGGATCAGGTGCTTGCATTCACTTCACTCTGCACTGACAATAGAGTCACAGCATAAACAGCGTGACGCACAATTGCAAAAGCAACCCACTCAAGCCCAAAAGCTTGCCAAAAAGCCAGCCGCCAAACATGAAGCCCATCAGGCGTCTGATCAGGTCATTGATGATATGACTGTGCAACTAAACAGATTATTTCCGCCCATCACTATGCGGCCTTGCAGTCATTGGGATGAACGTCCTGATGCCTGCGATATTTGTCTATTAGTCATTCACAATATTAGCTTGCCGCCCGGACAGTTTGGAACTTCAAGCCAGAATACACCTTATATAGACGACTTTTTTGGCGGTCGGCTTGACTGCACTTTGCACCCTTATTTTCAGCAGTTGCAGGGTGTTCGGGTGTCGGCACATTGTGTGATTTACCGTGACGGTCGGGTTTGGCAATATGTGCCTTTTGAAAAACGAGCCTGGCATGCCGGCGTTAGCCAGTATCAAGGGCGTGAAAAATGTAATGATTTTTCGATTGGTATTGAATTGGAAGGTACTGACGATACACCTTTTACCCCAGAGCAATATCAAGCGTTGACCCAACTGTGTCATGCGCTTATGCAACAATATCCTTTGTTGTCAGTCGCCTCGATCGTGGGGCATAGTGATATCGCGCCGGGCCGTAAAACGGATCCGGGTCCGGCATTTAACTGGTCAGACTTTCTGGCTGACTTAACGGCTTTGCAGCATGCTGGCCGCATTCAACGAGAATAGGGAGTTAAAGTTATGACCTTAATCAGCATGTTAATCGCATTAATTATCGAAAGGCTGGCTGTTCGAACCAAAGCCTGGCAATGGGTTAGTTATGTGCAACCGTATTTGCAAGTTTCAAGACAAGGCCCACTGGCCAATTTAATCAATCACCAGTTTGGGATTGTATTGTGGTGGTTGTTGCCATCACTGGTGGTGGCTGTGGTGTTATTTACTATCGATTTCTGGCTGGTCAATTTGTTGGTGAATACCTTGGTGTTGTTGCTGTGTATTGGCTGTTGGCATTATCGACAGCTGTATAAACAGTATCTGAATGCTGCCGAGCGCCAGGATCAGGAAGCTGCATATCTGGTGATGATGCAAATAAATGCCCATGCCGGTATTGCGTCTGATGAACTCAGTCATGGCCAGCGACTGATTTGGATTAACTTTAAATATTATGCCGCGGTGTTGTTCTGGTTTGCCTTGTTTGGAGCTTTTGGCGCGATTGCGTATGCCATGTTGCGCCAACTGGCGGAGCCGGTCACTTATCTGGACCTCACTGCAAAAAAAGCGCCGATGGCCAAAGATAAAGCGCCCCAAGACGATGTACAGGCAACATCAATGGAAGTTGTTGATGATACGGTTGCAGATGCTGCATTTGAAGTGACTGCAGCTGAGAACTCAACAGACTCGTCTTCAAGTGAAATATTCAGCGAAACTTCACAACAGACCGAAGCTCAGTCACAATCAGAGACAAATACTTTTTCTGAAAACAACGCGCAGCCTGAAGAATCAATTGACGTGAATGGTCGCCTAGAGCAACAACATCGGGTGCAAGGGTTTGCTTCGGATCTGAGTCATTGGGCTGATTGGCTACCGGTTCGACTTTTTGGCCTGGGTTTTGCGTTGGTTGGCCATTTTTCCAAAGCGTCGGCCGCTTTGATTGCCTACTTGGTCGATAGCAGCACGCCAGCAGAAATTGTATTGGCAGACATCGCCAAAGCCGCCGAACCTTTGCCAGACGAACTGCGCAATTGCAACAGCGAAGTTTGTTCTTTGGTGCAGCTTTCAAAAAGAAATATCTTATTTTTCCTCGCCTTGGTCGCCGTGTTGACTTTAAGTGGTTTAATCTCCTGATTTAAATTCTATGCTAGGTATACGTCTGAGCAACGTAGACGTATACCGGCTCTTCATATAATGGTCAGACCATTTCTTGGACCTTAGAAACCCCTCGCTATTTTAGAGTTTTAACTCTAGCTATTTGACGATAATACGGCGCTGAGCTGTCAGGTGGAATTTACTTCAACTACGCTTTCTGTTACCTTAAAGTCTGATTGTGTAAATTGGTCTTACCATTTTACACAAATAAAAATAAATCGAACAAAAGACCCTGGTTTGGCGCAAGTAAGATACCGACAGTATTTTGAGACTAAAATGAGGCGACAAGTAAGCTCTACCCAATAGGGGTCAGCGAGCAAAGTCACTTAAACGATAGCATCAGATCTGAAGGTGGACGATAAAGCTACAACCGGCGGGGACCTGGATGAATACGCTGAAAATAAAACCTGCCAAATTGTCAGACCGTATTGTCGAGCAGCTAGAACATATGCTGCTGGAAGGCACTTTTGCGCCTGGTCAAAAACTCCCAACCGAACGTGAATTAGCTGAACAGTTTGATGTCTCAAGGCCAAGCTTGCGCGAAGCCTTGCAGAAAATGGAAGCCAAAGGTTTGGTCAGTCGTAAACAGGGCGGTGGTACTTATGTTTGCGATAATCTGGTGGGTGGTCTCACTGATCCGCTGTTTGAACTGATTGGTCGTCATCCTGAGTCGCAATTTGATTTACTGGAGTTTCGTCACGCTTTAGAGGGCATTTGCGCTTATTACGCCGCCCTTCGCGGCACCAGTACAGATTTTGCTGACATTAAACAACGTTATGATGAAATTTGTACCGCACAGCAACAGCAAGATTTAGAAGCTGAAGCTAAAGCGGTTGGACAACTTTATTTAGCAGTGGCAGCAGCGTCGCATAACGTGGTGTTGCTCCATTTAGTACGTGGCTTAACGCCGCTGGTAGAGCAAAATATTCAGTTAAACCTGGAAATTTTGCGACAAAAAGATGGGATCGTGGGCCAGCTGAATGCACATCGGCAACGGTTAATGGAAGCAGTGATCAACGGTGAGCCGGAGCAAGCCCGGCAAGCCAGCAACAGCCATCTGGCCTTTATTGAAGAGGCATTGCTGGAAGCTGATCGGGAACGCTCACGCCTTGCACGCTCGCTGCGTCGGTCACAAACGAACTGAACAGCGTAAGCTTACTTTTAATGAAATAGACCCTGCTGCTGGCAGGCTCGGAATATAGGAAACTTTGATATGTCTGAAGTCAGTAAGATTGACATCGACGCGCTCGAAACCAAAGAATGGTTAGAAGCCCTTGAATCTGTGGTTCGTACCGAAGGCGTCGAACGTGCGCAGTTTCTATTAGAGCATGTGTTGGAGCAAGCCCGCCTCGAAGGCGTGGACATGCCAACCGGTATTACTACCAACTATATCAATACTATTCCGCCACAGCAGGAACCGGCTTATCCGGGTGATGTGAATCTGGAAAAACGCATTCGTTCGGTGATCCGCTGGAACGCCATTATGATCGTCTTGCGCGCCTCGAAAAAAGAGCTGGAATTGGGCGGCCATATGGCATCTTACCAATCTTCTGCCGCATTTTATGAAACTTGTTTTAACCACTTCTTCCGCGCGCCGAATGAAAAAGACGGTGGCGACTTGGTTTATTATCAAGGTCACATTTCTCCTGGTATTTATGCCCGCGCTTTTGTTGAAGGTCGCTTAACCGCAGATCAATTGGACAATTTCCGTCAGGAAGTGGGTGGTGAAGGTTTATCTTCATATCCGCATCCAAAACTGATGCCTGAATTTTGGCAATTCCCAACCGTGTCGATGGGTTTAGGCCCAATCACCTCTATCTATCAAGCACGCTTCTTAAAGTATCTCGATGGCCGTGGTATGAAAGACACGTCACAGCAACGCGTGTATGCCTTTTTAGGTGATGGTGAAATGGATGAGCCGGAAAGCCGTGGTTCATTATCGTTCGCTGCCCGTGAAAAGCTGGATAACCTATGTTTCCTGGTCAACTGTAACCTGCAACGTCTTGATGGCCCGGTGATGGGCAAC
>JAHJNE010000214.1 GCA_018820995.1 Gammaproteobacteria bacterium
AAATCAATATGTTAAATTGATTTATCTAAAAGCAGGTAACGGTATTTTTTCGACCTTGAACCACATCCCACATTGGCAACTGGCAGATTGGCGGATTGATCCGGCCAGTAATCTGCTGCAAAACCACACTCAACAGTTGACTCTGGAACCCAGAGTGATGACGGCGTTGGTATTGTTGTTACAAGCGGATGGTCAGACCGTGACCGATACGGCCATGCTGCAAGGGGTATGGCCAGGGTTAGTGGTCTCAGATGCGTCATTGTATAAAGTGGTGGCGCAGTTACGCAAAGCGCTGGCCGATCAGCAAAAGCCTTACCAACTGATTGAGCGGGTGCATAGCAAAGGCTATCGGTTGCTGCAACCCGCCATTCGGATACCAGCCGTGGTGACATCGTCCCTTCAGCCAACCAACGAAGCTATGCAAGTGGACGCTAGCATCGTTGCGGCTGTTGCGGCCATTGCCAACCCAAATGCCAGCGAGACCCAACCTGAGCAATCTGCGATGTTAACGCCTCGAGGCTTTCAGCAGCTTGCAGAACCCACGACAAGAATCATTGAACAAAGGCGCTTCACCACCCCACTCTTTTGGGGCATCTGCCTGCTGGTATTGATTGGCTTTGCGGGTTGGTTCAGTTTATCCAAAAATTCGCCGATGGAGGCAGGATTGACTGAACAGGTAGTGCCGCTACTAGCCACCAAAGTTAACTCTGCCACAATGCATGATGAGGTCGTGTCGAGCATTGATATAGCATTAAACATAACGCCGGGCACCGCACTGTCATCAGCAATCCTGCCAGAAGCCGGCTTTTCGCAGCAGCAATGGGAGCAATTTTTACAAGCGAAATGGCTGGCACAACAACCTAAAGCGGCTGCAGTAAAACAGGCCATCGATTTATTGCAACAAATGCTGCCAACTTTGCAGCAGTCAGCGCCGTTATTGACCGAACTTTGCAACAGTTACCATTACATGCATATTTACGGCGACTGGCCGCTGCAAAAAGTACAGGCGCTGTGCGAACCATTGCTGCGCCAAGCGCTGCAACTCCAGCCAAATTCGGCGGCGGCGCTGGCCAGTTTTGGTGCATTGATGCTGTCGCAACAGAATCTGCCGGCAGCAGCTCACTATTTGGATCAAGCATTGGCACTGGACGCCAACGACCGCAATACCTTGTTGTGGCGCGCCGCACTCTATCGTGGTCAGGATCAATTTTCGGCCGCCAGTAAATTGCTGCAACAAGCCATTCAGCTCGACCCCTTATCCGGCTTGTTAAAACGGCATTATGCTTACAGTTTGATTGGCAATGGCATGTTGAGCGAAGCCCGCGATCAATTCCGGCAGTCGCTGCTGCTTGATCCAGATTATTCTGATCGGGCACTGGATGAATTGGAAATGTTGCCTTTAACTAGTGCTCGCGCCGCCGCATTTTTAAACTGGGCGAAACGTTTTCCCGATCGGATGCAACATCCGGGTCGGCTGGTCAATTTGGCGTTGGTACAACTAAGTTTGATGCAACTGGATGTGGCCGAAGAAACCTTACAACAGGCTGCAAAGCTCTATCCGCAACAACAATTTGTACTGTTAGCCAAAGCGATGCTGGCACAGGCTAAGGGGCATCCGGAGCAGGCAAGATTGTTATTGACTGAACGTGCTAGACGGCGTCCGGATCACCCAATGTTTCAGCTGCAGGCACTGCTGCTGGCCGATGATATTGACTTTGGGCAACTGCAACCAAAGTTTCTGCAGCTGTACCCGCATTTTGCCGAAAATCCGCTTGCTGCCAGTCAACAGGCTTTGGCTCAAAAACAGCAAGTATTAGTGTTGTATTGGTTACTGACAGTTCCACCGGTTGACCGGGTTCCATATCAGCGCATGATCAGTGATTTTGTCGTCGCACAGACCGATGTTGATAGCCTCAGTTTGCAACTCTATTGTGTGGTTGGTCTAACAGAACAGGCCAACCAACTGGCACAACAACTGTTACAACAAGACTGGTTGCCCTCGCCTCAGGACAATTATTATCTCGCCGAACAACATCCGTTATGGCGGCAACTGGACCCGGAGATTTTTCGCCAAATCCAGCAGCAACGGCAAAAAGTGCTGCAGTTAACTGACCACCCGCTTTAACTTCTGGCGTTGCCCCATAGCTCTTGTCAAAATTTATCAATCATTCCTGAATAGTCTCTTGTCTTGCCGTGGTTGACCGTTATTTCCAGAAAAATGTCATTCGTTTGATGCGTATCAATACATTATTGACGATAACCACCTACAGTAACCCTCAGTTATATAAAACTATCCATTATAGGAGACGGTTTATGGATATCGTCGATCTCTCGCGATTGCAGTTTGCTTTTACCGCTATGTACCACTTTTTGTTCGTGCCGCTAACGTTGGGCATGACCTTTATGCTGGCGATTATGGAATCGGTTTATGTGATGACTGGTAAAGAAATTTACCGCGACATGACCAAATTCTGGGGTAAGTTATTTGGCATCAACTTCGCATTGGGCGTCACCACGGGCCTGGCGATGGAGTTCCAGTTTGGTACCAACTGGTCTTATTATTCGCATTATGTCGGTGA
>JAHJNE010000215.1 GCA_018820995.1 Gammaproteobacteria bacterium
AGTTAGCTGAACAAGTGTACGGACAAAAAATCGATTATAAAGTGACGATGGCCCAGGCCGCGATGGGTAATGAACAATTGAAAGCATCGCTGCAAGGCATAATTCGCGGTGCTCGGGTTGTAAAAACTTATCCGGTTGGACAGTTTTATGCCACCGAAATGGAGTTAGATTTCAAGCAAGTATATGATTTATATCAAAATGCCCAACCAGTGCGTCGAGTCAAAGCGGTGAAGTATTATTAGTTAAATTGCTGAGTATGTAGAGGTGGATTGTGGAGACGTTTATTCAATGATTGATAATATTTTCAGGCTTTAATACCTTTGCCGATACTATCGATAGCTGGTTTACCTT
This sequence comes from Gammaproteobacteria bacterium, assembly GCA_018820995.1. Taxonomy (GTDB): domain Bacteria; phylum Pseudomonadota; class Gammaproteobacteria; order Enterobacterales; family Alteromonadaceae; genus Pararheinheimera. The sequence goes on from JAHJNE010000215.1 coordinate 352, forward strand.
TCGCAGTATAAGTAAGGCCCGATTTTCCGCGGTTTTGTAATAATTCATGTTTAAAACGTTCGACGATTAACTGGCTCTGTTCAACGCTTTGCCGATTTACTTCGTTTTGTTCTTTACACTGTTCCAACAATTCATCTAACTGACTAACCGCTTCACTGAACCATAGGTGATTTTTTAATTCGGCAATTTGGGGCAGTTCAGCAATTTGTTGGTCTAGCTGCTGAATTAATTCCAGCTGTTGAACTTTTAATAGGCAGCCTTGATCTAGTTTTTCAACATCACGACTAGAAATTGCTTCTAACTCAGATTTTAATAACAACAAAAGCACCTTAAGGTGCTCTTGTTGTTTGCTTAGCAAAGATATGACGAGGGAGGGCTCAATCATCTTTTATTAAACAACTCGCCTTCAAACTGAACGATACGCTTCGCCAGTTGTTCAACATTAATTTTGTATTTTCCTTCAGCAATTGCTTGTTTGATATCATCGATTTTTTTCTGATCGATGCCTGAGCTGTTGCTGGCTTTCTCTTGCGCTTTTGTAAATTGCTGCGCCTGAGTGGTGAGAGACACCGAATCCTGCTTTTGTGCTGGTGCATTCAATGTCGCTTGCTGCTGCGCAACTTGCTGTTTTTGAATGTTTTGGTCGATTTTGTCGGTTTTAACCGCTGGTGTGGTTTGCACACCTTGATTTACATTGATAGCCATAATTTACGCCCTCATCAGACCTGCTGGTCTATTCCTTGATCAATTTAACGGCAGCATTTAGTAAAACTTTAGAAATTTTTATAGTTTTATTTCAACTCGTTTTACTGCGGTAATTTGTGCTGTTACAACCCGTTTCGACTGCAGGTTTTGCACCTTGACGTCATCGCCTAATCCGCCATCCTGCAAGGCGGTAGCTCGTGTTGTCACTGAGAGTCCGTTAGATACTCCAGCAATTGTAACAACATCTCCCTTACATACAAGACAAAGATCATTTTGGGTTAAAATTTGACCTACATTTAAAGTTCTTTTTGTTCTGGCACCAATAATAAGTTCTAGATCAGCCACAACTGCACCACGGCTTTGTGAAAGGTCAGTTTCTGTTTGTGTCAGCATGTCGCTGCTTAAATAACTTCCAGCGACTAATTGTCGCGTCACTGCAACAGCATCAACAAATTGGCTAACTTTAGCTGGAATGAACAATTGCCAGCCACCGCTATCCGTACATTGCACTTTGACGGTATTTTGACGCTGCAATTGTTCGCTCATAAGCGAGAATTGCAAAGGTTGTTCACAACTTTTATCGGCTAGCCGATTATCTAATGGATAGACTTCAACTTTAAGTTGATTTAATCCAGGTGCAGTTGCTTGCTGCTCCAGCCACTGCGTCGTATACATTGTTAAATCAGCCATCGAATAACTGGCTGCAGAAGCAGAACAATTGAACAAAACCGTCGCTATCCATAATGCTTTGGTGTTGTCGAACCGAGGTAAAAATTTATAGTACATTTTCATATTGTTTCAGCTATGCTTTATCGACAAAGGGTTATAACATACCAAGTATGTCAATTTTTCAGTGACTTGCCGCTTTCATTTATCTGCTGCAAGAATCGATCCTGAACTTCTCTGGGGAGTCACAAATGGCCGGTATTCTTGATTCTGTCAACCAACGAACGCAATTGGTTGGGCAAAACCGCTTAGAGTTATTGTTGTTTCGGTTAGCTGGCAGACAACGCTTCGGTATAAATGTGTTTAAAGTCAGGGAAGTTTTGCAGTGTCCTCCGTTGACTGCGATACCTAAAAGGAACAAGTTTGTGCGCGGTATAGCGCACATTCGTGGTCAGACAATTTCGGTGATCGATTTAAGTTTGGCGACAGGTGGTCGTCCTATTGAGAATGTTAAAGACAGCTTTATTGTCATAGCAGAGTACAATCGCTCCGTTCAGGGGTTTTTAGTAAACTCTGTCGAACGCATCATCAATATCAACTGGTCAAGTATTATGCCACCGCCAAAAGGAACAGGGGGTCGCCAAAGCTATCTTACTGCTGTTACGGAAATTGATAATGAGCTTGTTGAGATTATTGATGTAGAGAAAATTCTGGAAGAGATTTCGCCATCTCCTACAACGATTACCGGGAATATTGAAACTGAAAGTATTATGGCCGATCTTGGCGATCGCACCATCTTAATTGCTGATGATTCTGCTGTTGCTCGCAATCAAGTGAAACGTGCGTTGGAAAGCCTAGGTGTAACAATGCATTTAGTAAAGAATGGAAGCGAGGCATTAACTTATTTGCAAGAAGTTGCCGCTACTTGCCAGGAATCCATAACCGAAAAAATTGGTTTATTGATTTCAGATATTGAAATGCCGGAAATGGATGGGTACACATTAACTGCCGAAATCAGGATGGATCAGAAACTCAAAAAGCTGCACGTCATTTTGCATACCTCATTAAGCGGAGTCTTTAATCAGCAAATGGTGCAAAAAGTTGGCGCCGATGATTTTATTGCCAAGTTTAACCCTGATGAGCTCGGGGATTCTGTCCGTAAGTGGTTGCATGCTGATTAAACAATGGTGGTCCTGTCTTGAATAAAGAGCTGCATGACAGTGAATACAAGTTGTTCCGCGACTTTCTGGAACAACAGTGTGGCATTGTGCTTGGTGACAACAAACAGTATCTGGTTAAAAGCCGGTTAGGTCCTTTGATGCTGCGTTTCAACCTGGCAAGTTTATCTGAGTTAGTTGCAAAAACTCTTAGCCCATTTGAGCGGCAACTTCGTTCCGCAGTGATCGATGCGATGACGACTAACGAAACTCTCTGGTTTCGTGATACCTACCCATATGAACTATTAAAGAAGCAAATATTACCCGAATTTGAAAAAGACCATCGTACCGTCAAAATTTGGTCAGCCGCCAGTTCCTCAGGGCAAGAGCCTTATTCTATTGCAATGACAGGCCTGGAATATCAGCAACTTAAGCCCTCAGCTTTTAGTCTGGGAGTTCAAATTCTTGGTACTGATATTTCCAACGCAATGCTCGAACATTGCCAGCGCGGCGAATATGATGGCCTAGCTTTGTCTCGTGGATTGTCACCAGAGCGGCGTAGTAAATTTTTTGAAGATAGTGGCAATGGCATGATGCGGGTTAAAGACCCTGTACGGAAAAACGTCTCGTTCCGCCATCTTAACCTACTAGACAGTTATACCTTGCTTGGTAAATTTGACATTATCTTTTGCCGTAACGTATTGATTTACTTCTCGCCAGAAGTAAAAGTGAAAATAATACGTCAGTTTGCCCAAGCGTTAAACCCAAGAGGTTATTTGTTTCTAGGAGCTTCAGAGTCGCTATCCAGCATAAATAATGATTTCGAAATGATCCGCTGTAACCCAGGTATTATCTACCGCCGCAAGACGTAAAAAAACAATCCCCAATACTTCCTTCATGCAATGCATTCGTTTCTTTCAAATGTAGTTCGTAACTATTGGCCTGAGTTTTGCTAAAGAATCTTATCGATATTTGAAAAGAGTGCTGCAAAATGGCGATTAGTTTTGAAAAAGCTTTTGGTTTGCATCCAGATGGGATGCTCCTTCGGGAGAAACGCTCGGCCATTCTGGCTGACAACATCGCAAATGCTGATACGCCTGGTTACAAAGCAAAAGATTTAGATTTTGTCACCGCGTTGGCAAATGCGCAGTCACGGCAATCATCATCGGTTAGCCGCACTCATGAAAAGCATTTTCAGATATCCACGGATATGAAACATGAAGTGAAGTTTCGAAATGTTGAACAAACAGACACCGGGGACGGCAACAGCGTAGATATTCATCGAGAGCGCAATGCTTTTAGCCAAAACAGCATGGAATATCAAGCGTCGTTGAACTTTTTAAATAGCAAAATCAGCGGCTTGAAAAAAGCCCTCGGAGGGCAATCCTAATGAGTTTATATCGAGTTTTTGATATTGCTGGCTCGGGACTAACAGCACAAGCGCTGCGGTTAAACACTACAGCCAGTAACATCGCCAATGCGAATACAGTGAGTAGTAGCATTGATCAAACCTATCGTGGCAGGCACCCCGTGTTTGCGGCAGAATTTGACCGCGCGCGTGAGGATCAGGGCGCAGGCGTTAAAGTTTTAGGTATTGTTGAAAGCGATGCTCCTTTGATGACTGAATATAACCCAAGTCATCCACTAGCAGATGAAAAAGGATTTATTTACAAGCCCAACGTCAATGTCATGGAGGAAATGGCCAACATGATTTCAGCCAGTCGCTCTTACGACGCTAATGTACAAGTCGCTGATGCAGCAAAACAAATGCTTAGCCGTACTTTGACACTTGGTCAACGATAAGGATTAAATCATGTCGACGATTAATTCAACAACGACACCGAGTTATATTGATACCTTGCAGCAGGGTACGGCGAAAGACAAAACGGATGCAGAAAAAGCGGGGGCGCTAACCCAATCAGATTTTTTCGCACTATTAACTCAACAATTGGCGTTTCAGGACCCAACCAAGCCAGTCGAAAATGATCAAATGATCGCGCAGATGACCAGTTTCACAATGGCAGATGGCATAAGTTCACTGAATAACAATTTTAAAGATTTTGCCGCCAGCATGAATTCCAATCAAGCATTGCAAGCGTCGAGTTTAGTTGGCAGAAACGTATTGGTAAATTCTGACAAGCTAGTTTTTGACGGTATGCATGAGGCTGTTGGTTCCGCAGAAGTGCCGCCAAACACCTCTAGCTTAACCGTTAAAGTATATAACTCTGCCGGCGAATTAGTTCGCTCTGCGCCTGCTGTCGAACCCCAAGCAGGTAAGTTTGATTATGTCTGGGACGGTAAAGATAGTAATGGCACGACGTTAAATAGTGGCCTGTACACAGTAAAAGTGGAAGCTGAAGTTGCAGGTGAGAATCAAGCTTTAAAAACATCGACTTATGTGCCAGTGACGAGTGTCACTCTTGGTAAATCAACAGCCGATATGACCTTAAATTTATACGGTCTTGGCGCCAAAAAAATGTCAGACATTTTAGAAATTGCCGCAGGCTAAAGCTTGTGAACGAGGTGAACTATGAGTTTTAATATTGCGTTAAGTGGTTTAGCAGCCGCACAAAAAGATTTGGATACAACCGCAAACAACATTGCCAACGTTAACACTACTGGTTTTAAAGAATCCAGGGCTGAATTTGCAGATGTTTATGCAGGCTCTATATTTTCTCCTGGTCGAACCAAAGTAGGCGATGGTGTTGCAACTTCTCAGGTCGCACAGCAATTTAGTCAGGGCTCGCTTAAATTCACCGCCAATTCACTAGACATGGCAATTACCGGTGACGGCTTTTTTGCGTTGACACCTGACTTAGCTTCAAAAGATTTAACCTACACTCGTTCAGGCGCCTTTAAGTTAAGTAAAGATAATTTCGTTGTTGATAATAACGGCAACTTCTTGCAGGGCTATCCAGTGGACCCGAGCACGGGTTCTGCTAGTTCAATTAGTTTAAGTACTACCAAACCTATCCAGATCCCGAGTACTGCGGGTGCACCGCGCTCAACTCAAAACGTCTATTTGACGATGAACTTAAATGCCACTCAAATGCCGGTTACAACGCCGTTACCTGTATTTAATCCTGTTGATAAAGCAACTTATAACGAAGGCGCGACAACTTCAACGACTGTATATGACAGCTTGGGTGAGCCACATATTTTGTCGTTTTATTTTCGAAGAACGGATCCGGCAACTAATAATGATTGGGAAGTTTATGGTGTATTCGATGATAAAACAGCGATTCCTCCAGCTGCAGGTTCCTATTTTGGGCCGGTGACATTGGATTTTGATGCTAATGGTGTTCCAACACTTCCAACGGCTACTTCATTACCGGATTTGGTGATACCACAAGCGACCATAAACACGCCTGCTTACTTGACCAATGGAGCACAGTTTACGAGTGCCTTGACCGTTAATTTTGGTAATGCAGCCGGTACTAATTTCCCAACGCAATATTCAAGCAAATTCGAAATTGGTTCACTGAGCCAGGATGGAACAACTGTCGGTCGGCTTACTAGTATCGACATTGATGCTGCGGGTAAAGTCATGGCCAGTTATAGCAATGGCGATCAGACTTATTTATCACAAATTACGTTAGCGAAATTTGCAAACCCACAGGGGTTGACGCAGGCTGGCAATACATCCTGGAAGGCAAGTCTACGCTCGGGTGAGGCCTTAGCGGGAGAAGCTAACAGTGGTACACTAGGTTCTATTAATTCATCGGCGCTAGAATCATCTAATGTCAATTTAACAAACGAATTAGTGGACTTGATTGCCGCACAGCGGAATTTCCAGGCGAATTCCCGAGCACTGGAAGTAAATAGCTCACTGCAACAAACGGTATTACAGATCCGATAGCGACAGTATATTGACCTTTAAAAACCACCTACGGGTGGTTTTTTTATTTTCGCAAAAAGTTGTTTTTATAGCCAATGCTTATTCATTTTTATTATGCTTTCTGTCTGCATAAGTGTTTGAGTTTAAATGATTAAAATCCATGATTGGGAGTAAGTGCAATTGTTGGGGGGAACGGTTTTCGTTTCTGGCACCAATGTTGCTTGATAGGTGCTATCAGTAGCTAAATTCAGGCGTATTGTCTGTTGTAGCAGGAGCAGCACATGGACCACTTACTTTACATCGCAATGAGCGGCGCCAAAGAGAATATGAATTCGCTGGCTGTCCGTGCAAATAACCTTGCCAATGCCAATACCAACGGCTTTAAAGCAGATTTAGAACAAGCGCGTTCGATGCAGGCCTTTGGTGATGGTTTACCAAGTCGGGTATTTGCAATGACCGAAATGCCTAGTCAGAATTTTGACGCCGGTGAAATAAAAATAACTGAAAATGAATTAGACGTTGCTATTCAAGGTGATGGGTGGTTTGCAGTTGAAGATGCTGACGGTAAGGAAGCCTATACACGTAGTGGCAATTTGAAGATTAGCGTTGAGGGCTTTTTACAGACAGCGTCAGGTCTTAATGTCATGAGTGACGGCGGCCCGATTCAGTTGCCGGTTCCGATGGCGAAAATGGATATTGCTGCAGATGGGAGTATTCAGGCATTAGCTCAAGGGGCTCCGGCAACCGCGATGGCAGAAGTTGGCCGGATTAAACTTGTTAAGCCGGAACATCAAGACATGTTTAAAGGTAATGACGGTTTATTTCGACGAAAGGATGGAGATGTAGCTGAAGTGAGCGCCGCCGTTAATTTACTTAGCGGTGCACTTGAAGGCAGTAATGTCAACGCTGTAGGCGAAATGACGTACTTAATAAGTCTACAAAAACAATTTGAATTAAGTGTAAAAATGATGAAAACCGCTGAAGAAATGGATCGTCAGCAAAACCAGCTTTTACGCATAATCTAGAGTATTAAGCTCAGGAGGACACCATGCATCCAGCTCTTTGGATCAGCAAAACCGGTTTAGACGCAAAACAGCGTGATATTTCGGTGATATCAAACAATCTGGCTAACGCCAGTACAGTCGGCTACAAAAAGAGTCGCGCTGTGTTCGAAGATTTGTTGTACCAGAATGTCAACCAACCTGGCGGTCGTTCATCACAAAATTCTGAATTGCCGAATGGTCTGATGCTTGGCGCCGGTACAAAAGTGGTCGCTACTCAGAAGAACTTTACCCAGGGCAATCACATGACCACCGATAATGCGTTGGATGTGATGATTCAGGGCTCTGGTTTTTTTGAAGTATTGATGCCGGATGGTACTATTTCATATAGCAGAAACGGCCAATTTACGACTGATAGTGAAGGTAATTTGGTGACATCTGGTGCCGGACATCAGATCCAACCGACAATTACGATCCCGCCTGATGCGACGGAGATAAATATCTC
>JAHJNE010000216.1 GCA_018820995.1 Gammaproteobacteria bacterium
CTATTGGCCGACGCAACCCGCCTTGCAAGTTTGATGTTGATTGTGCATGAAGGCGAACTTTGTGTCTGTGAGTTGGCTTCAGCGCTGCAATTAAGCCAACCAAAAATTTCCCGCCATCTGGCAATGCTGCGAAAAAGTCAGCTGCTGCTTGACCGTCGACAAGGTCAGTGGATTTTTTACCGACTCAATCCGGCATTACCCACTTGGGCCAGTCAAAATATCGAATTGACCTTGCAGCAAAACCCACAACTGCTGACGCCACTGCTGGCGAATTTGTCAGCGATGGGTGAAAGGCCCGCGCGGACTGCCCGTTGCTGCAACTAAAATGGGATAACCGCTAATGGGCATTTTCGAACGATTTTTGTCACTCTGGGTCGCGCTTGCGATGGCCGCTGGTGTTGTTGGTGGTTTGTTATGGCCAGTATTGTTTCAGACCATAGCCGCTTTAGAATACGCCAAGGTCAATCTAGTCATTGCCCTGTTGATCTGGGTGATGATCTATCCAATGATGGTGCAGATTGATTTTAGTGCCATCAAGCGGGTCGGCCAAAAACCTCAGGGGTTAATGCTGACGCTGGCAGTGAACTGGCTGATTAAACCCTTTACCATGGCGTTTTTAGGTTGGTTATTTTTTCGGGTGTTGTTTGTTGATTGGGTAGACCCACAAACGGCGACCGAATATATCGCCGGTATGATTTTATTGGGTGTTGCGCCTTGCACCGCGATGGTGTTTGTCTGGAGCCAACTGACCAAGGGGGATGCTAATTATACATTGGTACAGGTGTCGCTAAATGACATCATCATGATTTTTGCTTTTGCCCCCATCACCGCGTTATTGCTTGGCGTGTCGGAAATATTAGTACCTTGGTCGACCCTGTTAATATCGGTATTGCTGTACGTGTTGCTGCCGTTACTGGCGGGTATCGCCACCCGAAAACTGCTAGTTACAACGACTTTATCCGGTCAATCAGCCACCAATTCAGAAAACGGCTCACCCACCGATCCAAACACCGACAAGGCACAGCAACAACAACAGCTCAATCGTTGGTTGAGCAAACTCAAACCCTGGTCGATTTTTGGCTTGCTGGCCACGGTGGTGTTGTTGTTTGGCTTTCAGGCTGAAACTATTTTAACCAAACCATTGGCGATCCTGCTGATTGCCATCCCGCTGCTGATCCAAACTTACGGTATTTTTGCGCTCACATACTTCACTGGTTGCAAACTACATTTACCGCATAACATTGCAGCGCCCGCCAGCATGATTGGCGCCAGCAATTTTTTTGAATTGGCAGTGGCTGTTGCCATTTCATTATTCGGACTTCATTCCGGCGCAGCGCTCGCCACCGTCGTTGGCGTGTTGGTTGAAGTGCCGGTCATGCTGTCATTGGTCTGGTTTGCCAACCACACTCAACATTGGTTTCGTCCTCACCCTGAAGGAGACTTGTGATGTCACACCCTTTTGCTGAACTTATTCTTAACCCTGGCACTGCAGCCACTGCGGGTCTGCTGTTTACCCCTTGCCCCGGCACCAAGGGTGTCGACATACGCCAGTCGCTGCAACAGTTAAAAGACGCTGGCGCCAAAGCTTTAATTACACTGACCCCGGATGAAGAAATGGCGCAGCTTCAGGTCAAAGATATTCCTGTCATCTGTCGTGAACTGGATTTGCTTTGGTTTTTTTGCCCAATCCAGGATGACCATGCGCCAGGGCTGGAGTTTGCCCAAGGTTGGCAACAGGCATCGCCAATGGTGCAGCATTTATTGCGCAGCGGGCAGAAAGTAGCAATTCATTGTAAAGGTGGCTCCGGCCGTACCGGTTTGGTCGCCGCAAAAATTTTGCTCGAAGCCGGTTTTGATAAAGTTGAGGTGAAACAACGGGTGCAGGCCCTGCGGCCTTACGCCCTGACCTTACAGCCACATTTAGACTGGTTTAATGCACAGTAAAACTTGTCACCCATGACAACAACACGATTGCAGACAAAGCTTCATATCGCATCACAACAGGGAATTGCACATGACGATTAAAATAGGCATTAACGGTTTTGGCCGCATCGGCCGACTGGCACTAAGAGCGGCTTTTGATTGGCCGGAATTTGAGTTTATCCAGATCAACGATCCGGGCGCAGACGCGGCCACCTATGCCCATCTCCTCCATTTTGATTCGGTGCATGGCCGCTGGCAACATCAAGTCGGCCATGAGGGTGAGCATCTGATCATCAACAATCATCGGATCAAAGTCAGCACCAACAAAGCTATCTCCGACACAGATTGGTCGGGCTGTGATGTGGTGATCGAAAGCTCAGGCCACATGAAAACCAAAGCTTTATTGCAAGGTTATCTGGAGCAAGGGGTTAAACGAGTGGTGGTGAGTGCGCCGGTGAAAGAAGCCGGTGTATTAAATGTGGTGATGGGCGTTAATCATCAGCTGTATGATGCCGCCAAACACCCGATTGTCACTGCCGCCAGCTGCACCACCAATTGCCTAGCACCGGTGGTCAAAGTCATCCATGAAAAACTGGGCATTAAACATGGCTCTATCACCACCATCCATAGTTTAACCAATACCCAGTCGATTCTGGATACACCACGCAAAGACTTACGTCGCGCCAGAGCTTGTGGTAGCAGCCTGATCCCAACTACTACCGGCTCAGCCACCGCCATTACCGAAATATTCCCGGATCTGAAAGGTCGGCTCAATGGCCACGCCGTACGGGTGCCGTTGACCAATGCATCTTTGACCGATTGTGTGTTTGAAGTGGAGCGTAGCACTACAGCTGAAGAAGTGAACGCCTTACTCAAATCCGCTTCTGAACAAGAGCTGCACAACATTCTGGGCTACGAAGAGCGGCCGCTGGTGTCAATTGACTACCTGACCGATCCACGTTCTAGCATTGTCGATGCGCTGTCAACATTGGTGGTTAATGGCACCCAAGTAAAAATTTATGCCTGGTACGACAATGAATGGGGTTACGCCAACCGCACCGTTGAATTGGCAAAAATGGTTGGGTTGGCCGACCAATAAACTTCGTCAATCATTAAAATAGCCACCGGCTGCGCGGCGTCGACAAAGGCGCCGGTCGCTGGTTTTAAAACACTGCGACGATTTAAACATAGCGGAGCCCAGTCTTGCAGACGCCTTCATCTAATCTTCGACAATATCTGCTGGTGACCGGCAATTATTGGGCTTTTACTCTGACCGATGGCGCGCTACGCATGCTGGTCGTGCTGCATTTTTATCAGTTGGGTTTCAGCCCACTTGCCATAGCGTCACTGTTTTTGTTTTACGAGTTTTTTGGCGTGGTGACTAATTTAGTCGGTGGTTGGTTGGGCGCGCGGTTAGGTTTAAATAAAACCATGAATATCGGGCTGTTTTTGCAAGTCGCGGCGCTACTTATGTTATTGGTACCCGCCGATTTGCTGACGGTGATGTGGGTGATGGCGGCACAAGCACTTTCCGGCATTGCCAAAGATCTGAACAAAATGAGCGCCAAAAGCTCGTTAAAATTGTTATTGCCCGATTCGGCGCAACAGGCGTTATACAAGTGGGTCGCCATTTTAACCGGCTCAAAAAATGCCCTTAAAGGCGTTGGTTTTTTCCTTGGCGGTTTTCTGCTTAACCAACTGGGCTTTCAAGCGGCGATTGCCAGCATGGCAGGCTTGTTGTTTCTGGTGTGGATATCCAGTTTACTGCTGCTGAAAAAAGACCTCGGCAAAAGTACTTTTAAGCCAAAATTCAAAGATTTATTCTCCAAAAGCCGCGCCATTAATCAGCTGTCCGCGGCACGCATGTTGTTATTCGGCGCGCGTGATGTTTGGTTTGTCATTGCC
>JAHJNE010000217.1 GCA_018820995.1 Gammaproteobacteria bacterium
CTATTGAAGATTCAACTCAAGATCGCCCGTTACTGAAGTGCAGTTAGAATAAATAACTCAAGCTAGCGCGCAGCATCCTTGGTTCGACCGGATGCAGATGCCGGTCTGCCACTGCTGCGGCTTCATTGGCTAAACGTGATTCATAAAAATACTGCACATCGGCGGCGCGACTATTCAGGGCATTATGCAGCTCCAGCTGCCATTGCCAGGTATTCGCCCCTGCTGCCTTTGTTGTCTCAGATCGGTTTTTGTCGTGCGAGGGCGCAGCAAAATGGAAACTACCACTGAGCTGCAGGCTAAGCTGAGTGACCGAGCTACCGCGTTCAATGCCGCTGCTGTCGAGATAACGTGGTCCCAGATGACGGATCTTCATCTGCCAGGCCAGATTATCATGGCTATGATACTGCAGTTTTGCCATGACAACCCGGGGGACACTGCCTTCAATATAACGGCCATCGGCTGTATTTTTAAATTCGGCGCTTGTTTGTGCAATGTCTACACTGGTGGACCATTGATGGTTCCATTGATAGGCCAAAGTACCTTCAAACCCATACCGCTGACTGGCACCTTTTAGCTCAGTTTCAGCAGCATCCGCCACATACACCCATTCCTGATCCGAGCGCATATGCCATAAGCTTGCTGAGTATTGCCAGTTTTCAACACTTGCTTGCCAACTGATGGCGCTATGCTCGGTGCGCGCCCATAGGCTGTTGCCGGGCTGAACGGTCATCCGTCCATCAAAACTGGTATCGGAGTCTGCGGCTCGGCTCAAAGAGCGGGCATCATTGGAATGCATTCCCTGTGCGTAGCTCAAAGACCAACTTTGTTGGGCTGTGCGATAGATCAGGGCGGTGCGTACGCTGGCAATGCCATCAGCCGAAGTCGACAGTGCTGTGTTGTTAGAAGTGCTGAGCTCATGGCTTGGCATAAAAAGCAAATCGTTCACCCGCGCATCCAGCCAATCGTAACGGGCTCCTAATTCTGCAGACCAATTGTCGCTGAGTTGCCACTGCTGCTGACTAAAGGCCGCGATTGACCATTGATTCATTTGATCCAGTTTCAGGCTTTGCAGTCGCTGCCGTTGCTGGCTGTGGGCCAGTTCGATCGGGGCAATTTTGTCGTGCCGGTATTGCACACCATATTGATGTTGCCATTGCCCAACAGCAGTGTCAGCGCTTTGCTGCCGACTGAGCTCAGCTCCCCATTGGCGGCGGTCGTCCAATTGATAAAATTGGTCTCCAAGCTCCGGATTTTCCAGAAAATAAGTGAAGTTCGACCATAAATCGAGACGGCTTTGCAAAGCGTAGGCGCTAAACTCCCAATCGTTCCGGAGCCACTGCAGACTCAGACTATACCGGTCACTTTTACCACCGCCCCCCAGACCCTGTTCATTATCCAGTGCAATAAACCGGCTTTGTCCGGCATCGATCAACCGCTGTGGGATCTGATCGGCTGAGTTCCAGTCGTTTTGATAAGCCATCAGCGTCAGGCTGAAATACTGCTGCACAGTATCCAGGCTATAGCGTGACCATAAATTGTACTTTTGCACTTGCTCTTTTAAGCCTTGCCAAGGACCATTGTAGTGTTGTGCTTCCAACGCGTTGAGCCATTGGCCCTGACCAACACTCTGGCTGGAAACCGCTAACAACCTCCGATAGCCAAACGCACCAATGCTCACCCCCAGTTGGCTTGGGGCCTGATCACGAATTGACAACTCAGCCGAACCGGCACTGGCAAAGTCACCGTGTTGTGCGTGGCCCGGGCCTTTTTGGTAGTCAAGTTGGCCAAGTAATTCCGGGATCAAAAAATTTAAATCGGTGTAGCCCTGACCGTGACCATGACTGCGCGCATTAACTGCCATGCCATCAACCTGAGTCGCAAAGTCGGTGCCATGGTCCAGATTAAATCCGCGTAAAAAATATTGATTGGCTTTGCCGGATCCTGAATGTTGCGTCACGACTAAACCAGGCACGTTTTCCAGCACATCCGCCGGACGTAGCAACGCCGTTGGCTCAGTGGCGAGATTGATCTGGCCATCTTGTGCGGCCTTTTGCCGCACTAACTTCGTGCCGCGGATTAATATAATTTCCTCGGGCAGGTTATGTAAGCCATCTGCCTGCGCCCGACTATGGGTGGTGGAGACTCCTAACAACAGACTGGCAATGATCAGATTGGCACAACTGGTGGAATGTGTCGCCAGATGTCTGGTTGAAGTCGTCGATGTTAAAAACCGGTGTAGATTGTTCAAAGGGCTAGCCATGGGGTCGCCTCGTCAAGAATGGATTCACCTAGCGGTGTGTTGATCAATGCTTTGTGGTCGTGCAACTGCATAAATAATTGATAGTGAAGCCAACTTGCCTTTGGGCAATCGCTTGTTAACGGCAGCTGCAAATAGTACTGCTGTTGAATTTGGGTCAGTTTCCACGCGCTTGTGTCGCTTTGCCAGACACAAGCTAAAGGCTGCCGTTGGTCATTGTGTAGCACTAACTGCTGCTGTAAATGCGCCAGGATCTGCGGGAACTGAGTTTTCACCATCGACCAGGTTAAATCGCGTTGGGTTGACCACTGAAGTGCCAGTTGCAGGTCGTTTAGTGCCAATTGCAGTTGGATTGTCGGCTGACCTTGGATCGGGATCTTTGCATAACTGGTACTTAAACTATGGGCTTGCACAGTGCTGAGGGTGAGCGCAATAGCCACTCCTGCGCTCAGGCTTCGCAGGCTCCAGGCGGTCACCGTGGACGGCATTGCTGCTTGAACATCAGTGTTCATGATTGCGGCTCCTTCGTGTCTAAAGCATCCAGAGCTGCTTGTGTCCAGCCACTTTGCAGCGCCAGTTTTTGATCATCGGGCTCTTTTGCCTGTTGATAATTTATCCCCGCATAGTGATGGGCTTTGGTCTGGTTGGGTTGCAAATATAGGTAGTAATAGGCCAGATCGGCACTATGCAACTGATCTTTACGCCGCTCACGCAATTGAATTTGGGCAGCCATCAAGTCTTGGTATTGGGAACGTGTTTCGATCAGTTGTTCAGCTCTGGCTAAACGCAGTAGCAGGCTGTCCTCTAACGTTAAGGTTTGCGCTAAAGAGTGCAGACGTTGATATACCGCGGTTGGATCTTGCAGTAACATCAAATCTGCCCATTTATTCCAAAACGGAACCGGCGCTTGTGAAAGCCAAGGCCAAAGATGTGCTGCAGCGGCGCGAGGTTGTTGTAATGCTTCTGCTTGTTCAGCCAAAGTGGCTTGTAAATACAACCGCTCGGGTAGTGGTATATCGGCGTTTTTGGCTAACTTTTCTAGCAACGGATAACTTTGCGCCGCCTGACCATCGCGGCCAATTGCTTCTAAGCTACAAAGTTGAAATAAAAATAATTCCTGTTGTGCTAACAACGATTTGCAAGCCGAAAGTGCTTGTTTTGGCATGGCTTGGACCAAAGCAATCCGGGCGCGGACTAAGGCAATTTGTGGTTGTGGCTGCAATTGCTCGGCTTGCTGCAAGGCCGCAAGCGCTGCGGAAAATTGATGTTGTTGCTGAGCGATATCAGCGCGTAACAGCCAATAGTCGGCGCGTTGCGACTGTTGTTTATCCGCTGACGACACCTCAAGCTGGTTAAATTGCCATTGCGCTTGTTGAAATAATCCGCTGTGGCCAGGCAACCTGGCTTGGTGCAACAATCTGGCAATTTGGGCCAGGGTTGGGCTTTGGTTGTTGACTATTGGTGTTGCCGCGACCAACAGCAAATCAGATGAGGCATCGGCAGTATTGGCTTCGGCTTGTGCTGTGTCGGGTAGGCTTCTCTCCTCAGGCGCAGGAGCAGCAACCACCACCTGTAACACTGCAATGCTACACGCCACGACAAACATCAACCATGAACAACGGTACATATCAAGTTCCTTTTTCAAGCTAAAAATGGGCAGCGGAGGTGCCGCCGCCCATGATCTTCAGTCATGCGGGTTGCAACGACTAGGGCTGTAGTAAATCGGCATAGTCACTGTATTGAGTCGCATCAGCAGTAAAATCCCGACCATTCAGTGACAACGCAGTTTGTGTTGCCGTTTGGCTATGGGCCTGACGGCTGTACTGCAAATACGACAATTGCGCGCGATTGATGGTGATATTGACGGTGCCGCTGATCACATAAGTACCGTCGGTGATTTCAACATCAAACATGTCCATCCCCGTGCGCTCAGCAGTCGGTTGATAGGTAAATTTACCTTGGCTATCGACACTGGCACTGCCGTAAGCGGGTGGTTTTTTTAAGCTAAAACGCAAGGCGTCGCCATCTGCGTCACTGGCAACTAGCTGCGCCATCAGTGACTGATCCGTAACGATGGTGAAGTCATTCATCGCAAACTTCGGCGCGTTTTTCATTGGGGGCGCCTCTGTTGTTTTGTCTGAATTACATCCGGCGAGGCCAAGCGCGATACATAACACAACGCTGTGAGTAAGTTTCATAGTGATCTCCTTAGTTGGGTGAGCCGGCCAGTGGGGTCAGCAAATATGGGAAGCTGTTATCCATCATCGAGGCATTGATCGGCGCACCGTCAGTAAATGGCACATTGCCAACAGGCGCATCAGACGGTTTACAGACGCCTAAATTCGTCGGCTGACCGTTGACCGGGATGTCATGACAAAGTGCTCCCATCACAACACGTAAAGCGATATCCACGACATCGTCTCCCGGGCGGCGGCCATTGGGGAAACCGGCTAAGTCGTCGCCGGCGACCCCAAATGCCGATTGCATGGCTAGCGGAGTCGCCGCAATATTGGTGTTCAGTCGCACCATTTCCGAAGGCGTCACTTTTGAAAGTTGGTTCACCCCTGGTACGCCGGTTAAAAAGGCTGTGACCAAGTCAAGACGCGGAAAGTTGGTTGGGGCTAAATCCGGAATATTGGCGCCCAAGGTGGTGTTGACTGCATCGCGAAACAGAATGTTCAACAGCGCAGGCAGGCTCGGATGGGTGACATAGTCGGCAAACTGACCATCGTCTTTCGGGGCACTGCCAGAGAATTTATCTTTATCAGCTACGCCTATCACCAGTTCGTTCACCAATGGCTGACCTAAACGCGACACCTGCACCATAGCGCCACCATTTTTTTCGCTGTTGTTAAAGCCAGGTTTTGGATTGAGTAACCGCGATTGTGGCAGGCTGGCGGTGGTCCATGCGCCAATCACGCCATTGCCCGTGCCGGTAACACAGGCTTTTGGTAATTCCAAAGCCAGGGTGGTGATGTTTTTGCCGCGTAAATCATCATTGGCGGCGTTTTGGGTAATACCACCCGGAAAACCACCGTTATCGCCAGCACCCGGCGCACTATCACCTTCAACCGGGACATAGTTAACCAGGTCAAAAGTCTCCCCTAAGTTCACTACAAATGGGTCTTTGCGCTGACCGACAAATACCCGGGCTTTTGCCGGGCAGTTCGGAATGCTGATTTCATACTGATATTGGTTGGCATAGGCTTGATATTGGCTGGCATCACCAAAAGTTTTTTGACCGACATAGTCATAAGGTTTGACAAAAAGACCATCGGCTTCGGCGGAGCGGATCACCGTTTTTGGGCTGGTTAAACTTGGGCCTTGCACCAGACTCAGTTCATAACGCTCTTCAAAATTGAGTGCCGCTTGGTTGCCTGCTGACAAGCCACCGACATGTTTTAACGGTACGCCAATCATTTTTTGCTGGCCCGCCGGGCCAATCGGCAACTGTACACCTTTATTGCTGTTAACCAGTGACTGACTAAAGCGAAATTGAAACGTCAGATCTTCAACTGCATCACCATCCTGGTCAAAGTGGATGTTATAAACAGCTGCCGGATCCAGTGCAAAATAATTCGGCCCCCCTTGTGGGTCTTGCAGCGGGATATAGTTTGCCAAGACAGTGATGTAGTCACTGCGATTGGGTTCATAACTATTAAAGACATAAAAATCGGTAGAATCGACGGTCGGTAACCGGGTGATATTTGGCGCTTCGCGGTGACTTGATGCTAAAGCCGAACCACAAAGGCTGGCGCAGATCGCGAGACATAAAGCGCTTATCGTAGTTTTCATCTTGTTATTCCTCTGGTTTAGTTACGTTGCTTTTGCAGTAACGACAAACCATCAAAATTAGATGCAACTATTTTTTATTTTTTTAAGATTGTATTTAGCTGGGGTTTGAACAGGGATTTGAACAGGGTTTTTGATGCAGCGTCCAGGCCGTACTTTTAGTCTCAGCATATGGCGCCTGGTTGATCAATAATGGCGGTTACATGCGAGTGAATCACCATGTCAAAGCGGCGTATTTGCAATTAAGGTAGCCGATTAGCCTTATTGCTACTGTCAGCGGTTTGGCCTGATGTCGCCGCTGTTCGCTGTTAGCAGACTCATATTATTTATCCGGAGTGGATATGCAGATTGAAGTTTTACAAAACCCGGAACAGCCGTTGTTGGATTTTCTGGATAAAAAAATTGCCGAGTTTAATTGGGCCCATTGGGAAGTGAATGAA
>JAHJNE010000218.1 GCA_018820995.1 Gammaproteobacteria bacterium
CGATGCCGTCAACCTGAGAATGCAAAAATCACACTATTTCTTGGCTGATTGTTTAAATGATCTACAAATTTAAAGATGGGATCTGACTAAAACAAAACAGGCCAACTTGTACAGCAGTTAGCCTGTTTTTTAAGACGCCATTTTACCGGATACTTTCATCCGTGCCACGGTCGGCTACTTAGTACTTCGCCTTTTTCAGCAAGCCAATTTCTTCCAGACGCTGCATCAGGTAATCGTTGGAGTTGATAGGCTCAGGGTAACGATTCGGGTTTTCTGCACTGATACAAGATTCCAGCGTTTCAATGACATAATCCGGGTTCGGATGCATAAAAAACGGAATTGAATAACGTGGTTGACCCGCAGCAGCACCGGCCGGATTCACCACACGGTGTGTAGTCGACGGCAACAGATGATTGGTCAGCCGTTGCAGCATGTCACCGATATTGACCACAATAGTCCCTTCAATGGTGGTCACCGGTAACCAGCTACCATCACGGCGCAAAATTTCCAGCCCAGACTCATGTGAACCCACCAATAAAGTGATCAGGTTTATATCTTCATGCTGCCCAGCACGGATAGATTGCGTTGAAGTATCAGCAATCGGCGGATAATGAATTGGCCGTAAAATCGAGTTACCGTAATTCACTTTATCGGCGAAGTAGCTTTGATCCTGTTTTAAGAACAGCGCCAAAGCTTCTAATACCTGACAGCCTAAACCTTCCAACGCCTGATAAAGACCATAAGTGGCTTCTTTAAAACCTGGAATATCGGCAGGCCAAACGTTTGGATAGAGACTAGGATGCGGAGCCGGACCATCGATTTCTCGACCGACATGCCAGAACTCTTTTAAGTCCGGATGTTTGCTGTCTTTGGCTTTCTCAACACCAAATCCGGTATAACCACGCGCACCGCCCTGCCCTGGCTGGTGGTACTGCGCTTTGACTTCAGTCGGCAAGGCGAAAAATTGCTTAATCGCTTGATAGGTTTTGGCGACCACTTCATCCGGAATGCCGTGGCCACTGATGCCACAGAATCCAAACTCAGTGTAGGCCTTGCCAATTTCGGCAACAAAGTTGTCTTTGTCGGTGGCAAACCGTCTGATATCTAAAGTTGGGACTTGTTGTTGAGTCATAAAATAGACCTGTTTTTCTTAAGTTAATTACCCTAAAGAGAAGAAAAAGCCTGCAATTGCGGCGGACATTAAATTCGCTAATGTCGCTGCAAACAGTGCTTTTAAACCCAGCTGTGCAATATCCGGCCGACGACTTGGCGCCATGCTGCCAAGTCCACCCAACAGGATGGCAATCGACGAGAAATTAGCAAAGCCACATAACGCAAAGGTTACGATGATTTGCGTGTGCTCAGAGAGCTTGCCTTCCTGTACATACTTGACGAAGTCCAGGTAAGCCACGAATTCGTTAATCACTAATTTTTGACCGATAAAACTACCGGCTAACCGGGCTTCTTCCCAGCTGACGCCAAGAATGAATGCCAATGGCTGGAAGATATAACCAAAAATCAGTTGCAGGGTTAAGCCTTCCATGCCCACAGCAGCGCCAGCCCAACCGACGATGCCATTAATTAAAGCAATCAAACCAACAAATGCCAGTAACATGGCACCAACGTTTAAGGCCAGCATTAAGCCACTGGCAGCGCCTGAGGCTGCGGCATCAATCACGTTGGTACTTTTTTCAACATGGGCAATTTCAGTCAAATCGTTTTTCGGCTGTTCAGTTTCCGGGATCAACATTTTAGCCATCAACAAACCACCCGGTGCCGCCATAAAACTGGCCGCTATCAAGTATTTCATCTCAATACCCAATAAGGCGTAACCAGCGAGCACCGAGCCCGCAACTGAAGCAAGACCACCGACCATCACTGCAAACAGTTCAGAGCGGGTCATGGTTGGAATAAAAGGTTTTACAATCAATGGCGCTTCCGTTTGGCCAACAAAAATATTACCTGCCGCGCTCATTGATTCCGGCCTGCTGGTTCCAAGTAATTTCTGCAAGCCACCACCGATAATGCCAATCACAAATTTCATTACGCCGATGTGATAGAGCACGGCGATTAAAGATGAAAAGAAAATAATGACGGTTAATACATTGATCGCAAAAACAAAGCGCCCCATGTCACCGAATAAAAATTTGATGCCTTCATTGGCATATTGAATAACATTGCTGACTGCCGCTGACACACTAATCAGCACATCTTTGCCGAAGGGTATGTACAACACAAAAGCACCGATAGCTAACTGTATGGCAAAAGCGCCACCGACAGTGCGCCATTTAATCTGACTTTTGTGCGCAGACGCCAAATAGGCGACTAATAAGATGGCAAAGATGCCAACTAAACTCATCATATTGATTTTCCTTGGATCTTGGTCCGCATTAGCTGCAGGATTATTGTTCTTGTGATGCCGAATTCCTAGGATAGCACCAAAAGATCAAGTAGTTACAGTTTCGAAGCGGGAGGGTCAAAGCGTGCGTGCTTTGCCTGATGATTGCTTGTCTGGGGTTGTCTAAACTTGAAGTTTTGCGATTCGATTATAACAGAAAAGATCCGCTTGAAAAGAGCCTAAATGACTGATGACCAAAGCACACATAATATTAAAATTAGCCTTTAATATTCATAATCTTAAAATAAAAACACCGGTCAAAAACCGGTGTTTTTATAGCAATGCTACTTGAAAAAAAACCTGCCTCAGCAGATTTTCACAGTCAAAGATATCTGCGAGTTTAATCGGCTTTTATTAAAGCTGATTATGCTAATAATGCCCGGATCTTAGCTTTCATAATATCAATGGCGATTTCATTTTTACCGCCACGGGTCACCACTAAATCGGCGTACTGTTTTGATGGCGAAATAAACTCAAAAAATGCCGGTCGCACGTAGTTTTCGTACTGCTCGGTAATTGAGATTAAAGTCCGGCCACGGTCTTCCAAATCGCGCTTAATCCGACGTAATAAACAGACATCCAGCGGCGTATCCATAAACACCGTGATATTAAACTGCTCACGTAACCGCGCATCTGTTAATAATAAAATACCTTCGACCAAAATTACTTTTGCTGGTTGTACTTTAATGGTTTCATTTTTACGGGTATGCGTTTTATAACAGTATTGCGGCATTTCAACCGCCTGACCGTCTCGCAATTGCTGTAAGTGGGCGGCCAATAATTCGTGTTCAAATGCAGCCGGATGGTCATAGTTCGTCAAGACACGTTGTTCCATCGAAAGATGGTCTTGATTGCGATAATAGGCGTCCTCTGCCAGTACAGAAATGCGCTCTCCGCCAAATTCAGCAACGAGTTCCTGATAAACGGTTGAAGCGAAAAGGCTTTTACCAGACGCCGAGGCACCGGCGATGGCAATAATAGTAGGTTTGGCCACGGTTCGATTCTTATATTAAGTAATGACAGTTAATTATCGCCAATTTAGCCGAATTTAGAAATAACAAATATTGGTAAAACCCATAACAAGGGTCGTAGGCTGACGATTGATGATGAAAAATGCTCGTCATGGTGATTTTACAGGCCAGACTTTTTAAAGTATCGGTAAATCTAACGGTAAAAAAACGCCAGTCAGTGACTGGCGTTTTGATGTCAAAAAGCAGATTACATTAGAAGCTGTAGCTTACGCCCAGTTTCATCCGCCAAGTTGATTTCTCAGTATAGAACTTGTCCCAGTTATTCTGGTTCGAAGTCACGTTGCTGTAGATATACTGGTTAGTCGCCGGATCCAAAGTGAAGTTAGCCAGTGACTGGTCACCGAAATCATCACCGTAGATCTTACCTTTGCTGCTATCGATCAGGTTTAAGAAGTTTTCAATGTTCAGATAAACTTCACCTTTATGACCGTCGAAGAAACCAGGTAATTCCTGACGCAGAGACAGATCTAAAGTTGTGATCCAAGGTGTAGTCGCAGGACCTTTTGGCAGGTACTGACCCTGATACTTATCTAAACCAAGCTGAGTAACGCGATCCCAGAATTGAGCTTCTGTTGCATCATTCGCAAATTTAACGACACTGTAGTCACCCTTCACTGGAATGAACGGTACAAAGTACGAGTTCGTGGTGCCTGGACTTAAGCGCAGGTATGGGTTCAGTGCTGGATCATTGCTACCAGTGTTCGAATTGCCCAGTACATAATTCAATGGCTTACCTGAACGGCGCTCAAAGAACATATTGATATTGGTTTCATAACCTGAGAAAAACTCAGTTGAGTAACCGAAGTTCACCACAAAACGGTGTTCCGTTTCGAAGGTAGAACGACCGATGTATAAATCGTTACGGTTAATTACTGGGTTGTTACCAAAGTTACTACCAGCAGTCGAACTTGTGCCCGGCGCGCCTTCAGTAATATCCTGATTGGTATAGGAAGCCGTCACGTTTACACCGCTTTCCCAGTTCTTGCTCAGCATAGTGCTGAAAATTTTCGAACGACCGTCTTTATCAGCATTAGTCAACATGATATCAACTGCATCATTCGGGTGATTATAAACTTTACGCTGTCCATCAGGCGTGGTACCGACTTGCTGTGAGTCCAGGATACCAACATCTTTCCACACTGAGCTGTTTTCTTTCTTGACGTACAACAGTTCAGTTGTCCAGTTGATGTCATCACCAATCACCGGTAGGCTAAATACATAGTCTGCGGCTAACTGGAAACGCCAATCTGAAGGCAGTTTATAGTTTGGATCAACCAGGTTGGTGTTACCACCAGTTGTGACACCGGCAACTGCATCTTTTAACGCTTGAGGAATTTGATCAAGCTTCACACCGGTCAAATTGCTCAACGTACGGTCGCCAGTTCCGATACCTACGTTTGAATAGCTGTTAGAAATCCAAACTGTTGGTTGGCCACCAGAGAAACGCCCCACACCACCACGAACGATTAAATCGTCAGTCGCATTGTATTTAAAACCAACGCGTGGCAGGAAGATATCAATACCATCCAGATTCTCATCATTCCGGTAGCCCGTACGGTCGAACGAGAACTGGTTGTAAGCAGGAATATCAGTTGATGCTAAACGCTCGTAACGCAAACCGTAGTTGACGGTCAGGTCATCAGTGGCAGCCCACTCGTCATTGGCATATAACGCATGCTCGTCACGAACAAAAGCGGCAGCTGCATCATTTGCATCGTGGCTAATCGCATTTTGATAACGGATGTTAGCAATTTGGTTTTGGAAGTTTGCAATGCTATTAAAGGTATATTGACCTTTAGTACGTTGCAGGAACAAGTTAAAAATATCTAGGCGCTTGAACTGATAACCAAAGCTAATGCGGTGATCGTCCATCAAATAGTCGCCATCGGCAGCTAAAATCCAGGTTTTCTTTTTCAGGTCATTGGAATGGCGTGATAAATCGCTACCAAGCGCAATGGTCGAAGTTTGCGTTGCTGAGCCACCAAAACGTGGTACCCGAACCGACACATCACCAAATTCAGACAACGATTTTTGGACAGTCGCAACGTCCATATAAGTGGCGCTTAACTGAGTAGAAAAATCTGAGTTCCAATCTGAATACAATTTAAACGCATGGTTATTCAACGTTTCTTCTTTATTGTACCAGTTAGATGATAAACGCATCGTGGTAGAATTAGAATTGTTACCTTGCGTTTGGTTGCCTTTATTGTACTGGTAGGTATAAGCAGCACGGTGCTCGTCAGAAATGTTCCAATCAAGTTTGATCAGTAATTTTTCATCGGTTTCCTCTGGAATAACGTTCCAGTCACCCGCTTCAACACCATAAACAGTTTTAGCAATATTAACGACTTGATCAATTTGCTCTTGCGTGACTAATGACGCGTTTGACAAACCAGCGCCTGATGGACCCCACTCTAAAGGCGGTGTGGCATCATACTTTTCTGCAGAAACGAAGTAGAATAATTTATCTTCAACAACTGCACCGCCGATGGTGGCTGCCCAGTTTTTGTTTTCATACTCTAACGGCACATCACCCTTTGGATTTTCAGCAGTCGCTGCAAAACGGTTTTGTGGGGTGCCCGCTAAACTGTCGTTTTTGATTTCATATTTAAATGAACCAAAGGTGTCGTTGCCGCCAGATTTAGTCACAGCGTTAATCTTGCCGCCCTGAAATCCGCCGTCTTTTGCATTAAATGGAGACACATCAACGGTTATCTGATCGATAGCGTCAAAGGAAATTGGTGAACGGGTTGTTGGGTAACCGCTTGCATTCAAACCGAAATCATCATTTTGAGCAATACCATCAACGCTGATGCTGTTGTAGCGCGGGTTGGTACCGGCAACGCTTAACTCACCGTCTTTAGCCGACAATACAGCTAATGGGTTATTTTTAACGATGTCTTTTAAATCATTGTTCAAGCTGGCCGCGTTTTTGATATCACGCTCGCCGAAGTAGCTGCTGCTGCCGTTGGCTACAGTAGAAATGACCGCACCAGTTACAGCAATACGCTCAACGTTTTCAGCTTGTAACTGTTTATTTAGTTGGTAAGTGTCACCCAGTTGCAGATAAACATCTTCTACTGTTTGATCAGCATAAG
>JAHJNE010000219.1 GCA_018820995.1 Gammaproteobacteria bacterium
GGGCCTTCCTGGTCGATCCGTATTTACGTCAAACCTTTTGTACGCTGGGTGTGGCTTGGCGGCATCCTGATGGCGTTGGGTGGCCTGCTGGCATTGCTCGACAAACGCTATCGCCGTAGCAAGGTTTCGATACCGGAGCCTGTAGATGCGTAAATTACTGTTTTTTATTCCATTTATTATGTTTGTTGCGCTCAGCGTGTTTTTGTTTAGTGGACTGTTCTCTGATCCAAGACAACTTGATTCAGCCTTGATGGAGCGCCAGGTTCCGAAGTTTCAGCTGCCGGATCTGATGCAACCAAGCAAGATCTGGACTGCGGCTGAACTGAAAGGCCAACCGTACTTTTTAAACGTATGGGGTACCTGGTGTCCAACCTGTAATGCTGAACTGGGTTTTTTAACTGAGCTACGTCAGCAAGGGGTGCGTATTGTTGGCTTGTACTACGTACAACCATTGGATGCTGCATTTGGTGAAACCTTCGATATCAATGCGCTACAACAGGAAGTGCAAAAAAAGTTGGCAGAGCAGGGCGATCCTTATCAATTTAATTTGGTCGATGAACACCGGACTTTAATCTTTGATCTGGGAGTCAGTGGTGCGCCTGAGACCTTTTTGGTCGATGCGGATGGCGTGATCCGCGCTCATCATGTGGGCGATATTAACCCACAGAATTGGCCTGAATTAGCGCAAGCCTATCAGCAACTGGTGAGGAAATAACATGCGTTTAATCACTATGTTGCTGTGTTTTGTTTGGTGCCTGCAACTTTGGGCGACCGAAGAAATATTGCCATTTTCCGATCCAACACAACAGGCCTTATTCCGCGAGCTGACGCATGAACTAAGGTGTCCAAAATGCCAGAATCAGAATATTGCCGATTCGCATGCGGTTGTGGCGGTTGATATGCGCCGCAAAACCTATGAACTGGTGCAGCAAGGGCAAAATAAAGATCAGGTGATCGACTATATGAAAACCCGGTACGGCGATTTTGTTCACTACAAACCGCCGGTGCAATGGAGCACTATCTGGTTATGGTTATTGCCGGCTTTGTTACTTTTTGGCATGTTGATTTTTGTGCTGCAAAAAAATCGTCAACAGCAGACCAGCGTGATTGAAACCGAACCATCTTCACTTGATGCCGAGCTGCAAGCCATGATTGACGAAGTAGCGACCAAGCCAGACACTGTCGCAGGGGATAAAAAACCATGATCATCAACCTGGTGTTTGCCGCTTTATTGTTATTGTTATTTGCTACCGCCGTTATTTTTTGGCCGCAGCGGATTAAAAATGGCCTGTCACAAAGCCAAAAAGAGTTATTCAGTGAACGGCTGCAATTGTTGGTGCAAGCCCGTGATTATGGTGAACTTGCGGCTGAAGATTTCAGCACTGCCGCAGCCGAGCTAAAAAGTCAGTTTCTGGAGCAAGAGCAGCAGAGTCTGACAACGCCAACCAAACGTCATTTTAAGCTTGAATGGCTAATGCTGGTGGCGTTGCTGCTTGTCGTAGGCGTGAGCTACAGCTTCAATGGGCATTACCGGCAATTGAGCGATTGGGAAACTGCACAGCAGAGCCTTCCGGCTTTCGGCGAGCGGGCGTTATTGAACAAAGGTGAGCCTTTATCGGAACACGAAGTCACGCTGTTTGGCCTGGCACTTCGCACTAAACTTGCGAATGAAGGGGACGATGCGGTCGCCTGGTATGTGCTTGGCCGGATTTGGTTTTCACAAGGGATGGTGGACGAAGCGATTGAATCTTTTGAACGGGCGCTGCGTTTAACACCTGATCGCAGTAATCTTTTACTTAGTTATGCGCAGGCACTCTTAGTGAATGAGGGCGCCGAAAATCTGCAAAAAGCCGCGCGTAGTTTAGGCCGGGTGCTGGAGCTTGATCCAGCCAATCAGGATGCATTGTCAATGTTGGCGTTAATTGCACAAGAGCGCGGCGATTTTGCCGAAGCAAAAGCTGCCTGGCAGGTGGTACTGGCGCAAATTCCAGCGGATGATCCAAGACGCAGTATGATTGAGCAACAAATGGCGCAATTACCGGCGGCTGCAAACAGCGAAGCGATGGCTAATACCAGCGCGAACACCATGCCAGCTGCGTCAACAATGACGGATGCAACCCGTCCTGCGACAGGTCGTCAGATCAGCATTGAGTTGACGATTGCGCCAGAGCTAGCCAAAAAGTTTGCCAATGCAACTTTGTTTGTGGTGGCCAAAGCTGTGCAAGGTTCGCCGATGCCGCTGGCGGTGCAAAAATTACCGGTGGTTGCTGGTGTCCAACAAATTGAACTGACCTCAGCGATGGTAATGCAACCTGGCTGGGGTTTAGATAATGTTGATCAAGTTTTGGTTTCCGCGCGTTTGAGCCAGTCAGGGACGGTGTCGAAAACAGCGGGCGACCCTGAAGTGCTTTCCGCGGCATTGGATCTGAGTAAAAGCCCAATCAAGCTCAGCTTAAAAATGGAGTAAGTGAATGAATTCAATTGTTAAATTATCGCTGGCCGCGGCTTTGTTGTCACTTGCAGCCTGCAGTAGCGTACCTCAGGAAAATACTGCAAATGCGTCGTCTGAAGCGATAGTGAATCAACCGGCAGCTGCCGTCTATCAGGATGAGCGTGACCCGTTTGAGTCTTTTAACCGCTCGATGTGGACAGTGAACTACGATTATTTGGACGCGTATTTACTGCGTCCGGCGACGGTGGGTTATATGACCGTTGTGCCAAAACCGGTGCGCACCGGTTTGTCCAATGTGGTAAATAACCTCAGCGAACCTGCCAACTTTATCAACGGCTTATTACAAGGCAAACCAAAGCACTCAGCCATTAGTGCAGGGCGTTTTTTGGTCAATAGCACCGTTGGTTTGATCGGTTTAATCGATGTCGCTACCCCAATGGGCTTAGGCGTGAAAGAAGAAGACTTTGGCCAATCGCTAGGCGTTTGGGGTGTCGGACAAGGACCATTTTTGATGATCCCAGCCAGAGGTCCAACAACCATCCGAGGCTTCACCGGCGATATCGTTGATAATCTGTATTTCCCGATGTCGGTGCTGAACACGCCACAAACTATAGCTAAATTTACCATCGGCGCGTTATCTGGCCGCGAAGCGCTGATGGCACAAGAAAAACTGCTGAATGACTCGCTTGATCCCTATGCATTTGTCAAAGATGCCTACTTTCAGCGGCAAGAATATCAACTGTATGACGGCAATCCTCCACAGCAAGAAATCGACGAAGCGGCACTGGAAGAATTTCTCGAGTGATGAACTCGGTTTGAATTTAAACAATTTCCGGTGAATTATCCGGCGAAAAGGGGCGTCCATCCGGACTGCCCCTTTTCATTTTGCGGTTGGTGCGGTATAAACGACTGTCAAAAAAAACACCCTCAACTTACAAATAATAATTAACCCAAAAGTAATTGGAGTTGAAGTGCGCTGACCACAGCATGAGATCCATGACACATAGACATTTATGGTGCCGGGCGAACAAATGTAGTCAACGCAATGATAGCTCCAAATGCAAAGGGTTTAAAAACAGGAATCATTATGCAGCCTAATAATAACAGCGCCCTCACGCTGCCGGCTCCGTTGTGCCTGACAGCATGCAAAGGAGCGATCCGATGAGTCAGTCCACGACAACAGCTACTGCACCACACCCTGATTTTGGTACTTTATGGGGCCATCCTAAGCCACTGTGGATGCTCTTTATGGCAGAGTTCTGGGAACGTTTTGCGTTCTATGGTATTCGCTGGGCATTAACCTTATACATCGTGGCACAGTTTTTTAACGGCGATGCCGGCGGCGAAGCTTATGCCAGTCGTACTTACGGCGCCTTTTTAGCACTCGTATACGCAACTGCCATCTTTGGTGGTTATGTTGCCGATCGGATTATTGGCTATCAGAAGTCGATTCTGCTTGGGGCTGTGGTGATGTCACTCGGCCTGTTTATGATCATGCTGCCGAATCAACAGCTGTTTTTACTGGGCTTGTCGATTGTCATCGTCGGTAATGGTCTGTTTAAACCAAATATTTCGTCGTTAGTGGGTAAACTTTATCAGCAAAACGATGATCGCCGTGACCGTGGTTTTACCATTTTCTATATGGGGATTAACTTAGGTGGTTTCTTAGCACCTTTGGCGACCGGTTATCTGGCCTCAGAAATTTTCGGAACGCCGCAGCATCAGAATTATAAAGTTGTGTTTGGCGCTGCCGGTGTCGGTATGCTAATTAGCACCGTGTGGTTCTTCATTGGCCGTGCCCAGCTCAAAGGCACAGGTTTATTGCCGGAAGACCCACCGGCTGGTAATAACATGCTAAAAACCATCATTGGTATTTTGGTCGCGATTCCTGCTGTTTATGCCCTGATGGCGTTTGTGGGTGCACAAGCACTTGCTTGGTTATTAGGTTTATTGTTTGTCGCGGTTGCGGTCTATCTGCTTGTCGAAGCCAATAAAACCGGACGGGTACAACTGGACCGGGTTATTGCCTTATTAGTGCTGTTTGGTTTTAACGTCACCTTCTGGATGTTCTTTGAACAGGCAGGTAGTTCGTTTAATTTCCTGGCACAGAATCTGGTCAATCGCGATATGTTTGGCGATGGTAGTTTTATTTTCCCAACCGGTTGGTTCCAGAGTATTAACTCATTAGCGATTCTGGCCTTTGCACCAGTGCTTAGCTTTATTTGGTATTTGACTGCCACGAAGAAAAAAGAGCCAAGTATTCCATTTAAATTTGGTCTGGGTTTATTAGGCAACGCGCTGGGCTTTGTAGTCCTGATGTACGCACTGACCAGTCTGGTCAGTGGTGATGGCTTAATCCCACTGTGGCCGTTGGTTGCCTGTTATGTGCTGCAATCGATTGGTGAGCTGTGCTTGTCGCCGATTGGCTTATCAATGGTGACCAAGCTGGCTCCTGCGCGGGTCGTTGGTCTGGCAATGGGCGGTTGGTTCTTATCAGTAGCAACTGGTAACAAC
>JAHJNE010000220.1 GCA_018820995.1 Gammaproteobacteria bacterium
AGTTTTTTGGCATCGTTGGCATTGAGCAGATAAAAAGATTGTTCTTCAGGAATATAGAAGTTTCTAAGTTGATGCTTTTCCATTCTAATCCTTTACATGCCGAAATAAACTTTGGATATTGCAGCTTAAAATAAGGTATCGTCTGAAGTTATCATGGCTGCCGGAGCTGGTAAATTAATGTTTTTCTTCCGCCTGATGGTGTCATTTGTATGTTTGCTCAGCTTGCCGGTTGTACTGGCAAATGCACCCACACCTTTAAAGCCCTTGGCGATCAGTGCCGGCGAATGGCCACCTTACTTAGGGGCGGACTTACCGGAGCAGGGAATGGCTGCGCGGCTGATCCGCGATATTTTTAAAGATGCAGGGTATCAGGTCACCTTTCAGTTTTTGCCCTGGGCAAGGGCGTACCAGGACAGCAAGCAAGGTCGTTATGCGGCAACTGCTGTTTGGATGAAAGTACCAAGCCGCGAGCAAGACTTCTGGTTTAGCGACGCAGTCCTTAACGAAACTTTTGTCTTTTTTCATTTAAAGTCGAACCCGCTATATTTCGAGTCGCTTGCCGATCTGGCAAACGTCAGGTTAGGCGGTGGTTTAGGATACAGTTATGGTATTGCCTTTGACACCGAAGTAGCAAAAAACAACATTGATATCAGCCGGGTTGGCGATACAGCTCAAAATTTCCGCCGGCTGGCAAAAGGGCGAATTCAGGCGTTTCCCGAAGAAATGCATGTAGGTTATCATGTACTGAAGACCCAACTTCCGGAACTGGCAGCGCAAATTGACCATAACCCAAAACCACTTTTGATCAATCAAAGTTTTGTACTGTTTCCAAAAACGTCGGGCAATAGTGAGCAACTTCAGCAGTTGTTTAATCATGGATTAGCGAATTATCGAGCCAATGGACGGTATCAGCAGTATTTCAATTTACCTTAAATTCCCAACCATAACGCCACTAAACAAGCCCCCGGTGACGAATACGCCCTTCGCTGTTAATTAGTCGCAGCAAACAATCAATTGAGCGCCTCAGTTTACTGATGCTTCTGCACAAACTAGACAATGGTTCACATGCCATAACCTCCCGATAGGCAGAAAAAAAAACGGTCAGCATATGCCAACCGTTCATGTCAATTCTCTGAAAATCCCGCCCTGAAACGGTTAACGCATCGCGACCAGCATGGCACTAGGCTCTTCCAGATACTTTTTCCAGAGGTTAGTAAAGCGTGCAATAGTGCCGCCATCAATCACCCGATGATCGCCCGACCAGCTAATTTGCATGATCGAACGCGCCACCACATGGCCTTTGCTGTCAAAACGCGGCAGTTGCTGCACTTTACCCAGCGCCACAATAGCGACTTCCGGTTTGTTGATAATCGGCGTTGCCACAGTGCCGCCAATAGCACCAATGTTGGAAATAGTAATGGTGCCGCCTTTTAAATCGGCTGGGCTAACCCGACCTTCGCGTGCAGAATCGGTCAGTTTGGTTAAATCGTTGGCAATTTCGACAATCGATTTATGCTGACACCCTTTGATATTTGGCACCAACAGACCCACTTTTGAATCAACCGCAATGCCGATATTGTGGTCGGAAAAATAGGTTAATTCAGTGCAATCGGCATTGACCTGACTGTTTAACACCGGAAACTCATTGAGCGCCAAAGACATCGCTTTCATGAAAAACGGCATCATCGTCAGCTTGACGCCTTGCTTGGCTAGATTGTCTTTTAGGCTTAACCGCAGTGCGATGAGTTCGGTTAAATCAATCTCTTCGCAATAGGTAAAATGCGGAATGGTTGCTACGGAATCTGCCATTTGCCGCGCCATCGCAGCTTTGATGCCTTTGATCGGCTCAATCCGATGACCACCACTCACAGCTGCAGAGGACGCAGTCGCGACTGGCGTTGCTGTTGATGCTGGCGATTTAGCTGCACAAGCGACAGGCTGTTTCGCGCCGCTAGCAAAGTTTTGCACATCTTCTTTAAATACCCGGCCTTTGGCACCCGTGCCAGGCACTTGGGTTAAATCAATGCTCAGTTCACGAGCTAACCGCCGCACAGCTGGGCTTGCCACTGCTTTGCCATTGCCAGTAACAGCTGTAGTAGCAGGTGCAGGCGCTGAATTGCTCGCTGCTGGAGCTGTTGCAGCGGCAGTTTGCGAATTGCCAGACATGACTGCAACAGTTGCCGCAGGTGTTGGCGCATCGCCTTCCACCACCCGTTCAATGGCAAATAATGGCGCATGTACTTTGGCAATATCACCTTTGGCGGTGTACAACCGAACTATCTTGCCGGCATATTTCGCTGGAATTTGCACCAGGGCTTTGTCGGTCATCACGTCACAAACGGCCTGATCTTCTGCAATCACGTCGCCTTCTTTGACGAGCCAATCGACCACTTCACACTCGACAATGCCTTCACCGATATCCGGCAGCAGGAAATCTTCGATCACCGTGCCCGAAGCCGTCGCTGCAGCAGCCACCGGTGCAGTTGCTGCGACAACTTGGACTGTCGCGTCATCGGCTAAGGTCATTTCAAACAGCGGTGAATGCACCTTGGCAATATCGCCTTTGGCATAATAAAGTTTGCTGACAACACCGTTAAATACCGCCGGAATTTGCACCAGCGCTTTGTCGGTCATCACGTCACAGACCGGTTGGTCCTCGACAATGGTATCGCCTTCTTTCACCAGCCATTCGACCAGTTCACATTCGACAATCCCTTCACCGATATCCGGCAGAATAAAATCTTTTTTCATCATCGCCTCGCCAAGAATTCGCTCAGAACTGGACTGAAGCGACAATGGCTTCAAAGGTTTTTAAATGGTCAGCCACGTATTCACGTTCCAGCGCCAGAGGGTATGGTGTGTCCAGACCACAAACCCGGGCAATCGGGCTTTCTAAATGCAGGAAACAACGCTGTTGAATAGTCGCTGCAATTTCACCGGCAAAACCACCGGTTAACGGTGCTTCGTGGTTAATCACTAAACGACCGGTTTTAGTCACTGATTTCACCACTGTTTCAACATCCCAAGGCAGAA
>JAHJNE010000221.1 GCA_018820995.1 Gammaproteobacteria bacterium
AAATCGTCTTGGCGCCGTCGTAACTGTGCTACTTGCCTTTGCATTCTGGTGGTTGCTAAGCCGCAGTTTATGGCAGTTTGAACGGCTGTCTTTCAGGAAAGCACCAGCCCTGATGTCACTGCTGCCCGCTTTGGTATTCCTAAGTTCGCTGCTGACACCGCCCCCGGCGTTTAGTCAAAGTTTGCCGGATGCCGACCTACTCGCTGAGCTCGAACAGCGACTACTAAAACGACCAGAATGCCTGCCAGATTGCAATAGTATGTCGCAGTTGCAGCTCAAAGCTTCAGAAACACAAGTCGAGCTGACTATTGAGCTGCATAGCCTGGAACCGAGCGCCTGGCCGCTGCCGGTAGCGTTGAACATGGTACAAAAAATATCTTTGGATCAACAACCCGCCGCACTCTATAGCCATCAGGATCAACATTGGTTGTTATTACCCAAGGGTCAACATCAGTTGGTATTGAACTTATATGTGGCCAATCTTCAGCAGTTAACTCTGCAGTTTGCACAGCCCTGGCACCAGCTGAGCACTGACCTCAATGGCTGGGATTTGATGGTTGATACCACAACCGATGACGACCTCAGCGGCTTGCTACAAAGTCGAAAACAACTGCAAATTCAGCGTACGAGCTCAGCACAAACGCAGCAACGGCTAGACCCGACACAAAGCGCCATTCAGCCGGCGGCAACTTTAACCCGTCAGCTACAACTGGGCCTGGAATGGCAATTACATTCGACATTGCAACGCCACGGCCAATCAAACGCCAGCTTGCAATTCTCTTTCCCCCTGTTAAACGGCGAAACACCTTTGAGTAAATTGGCGGTCATCGACGGTAATATTCAAGTGCAGCTGGCCCCTGATCAACAGTCTGTCAGCTGGGTGTCACGCCTGACAAAAGCCGAAGCGCTACAATTAACAGCGCAAAACCAACCCTTATTGCATGAAGTCTGGCAACTAGCAGCAGGACCGCAGTGGCATGTCAACAGCAGCGGAATTCCGGCCATCGCTGATGCCACAAGCCCGCTCCCTCAACTTTGGCGTCCCTGGCCTGGTGAGCAACTACAGTTGCAAATCAGCCAACCACCCGCCGTAGTTGGCGATACGTTGACCATTCACCGCGCCAGACTTACCCAGCAGCAAGGAAAACGCAGTGCCGATGTCGAATTGGTGCTGGATATGACCGCCAGCATTGCCCAAACCTATCAACTGCAACTGCCTGCTGATGCCGAAATTATGCAAGTCAAAGCCGATGATCGGGTATTGCCAGCTCAATCTTCGCAGCTATTGCAATTGCCTCTGCGCCCAGGAACACAACAGTTGACCATCAACTGGAAACAACGCAGTGATTCATTCTGGCAATATCAAACACCCACCCTGGATTTAGGCCAAGCCGCCGGCAATATTTATCTGCAGTTGCAATTGCCGGCTGATCGCTGGTTATGGGCGGTGACAGGACCGGCGATAGGCCCTGCCATTTTATTCTGGGGCATGCTGCTGGTGCTGCTGGCGCTGGCGGTGGTATTGGCCAGAGTTATTCCATCGCCATTAACTACAGGCCATTGGCTGTTGTTATTTGCCGGGATCAGCACCGTCAGCTTATGGATCCCGGTGGTGATTGCATTGTGGCTGTTTAGTCTGAGCAAACGAGGTCAGCTGCAACAACCTCTGGTTGGTGTCAAAGGCCGACTGCAACAACTGAGCTTATTGTTGTTGTCATTCAGCGCTGTGGCAGCGTTGTTGCTGGCTATCCCCTACGGCTTGTTAGCACAGCCGGATATGCACCTGGTAGGGAACGGCTCATATTTACAGAATTTACAATGGTATCAAGATGTTGTAGCTGGCGAGCTACCTGTTGCAACAAGCTGGTCGCTGCCGTTGTGGTGTTATCAATTGGCAATGTTGTTATGGTCATTGTGGTTAGCCACTGCGCTGGTGCGTTGGCTGCCATGGGCATGGCGGCAATTAAGCTATCTTGGTTTCTGGCCCGCTCCTGCCAATGACGCTGCAATGACCGACAGCGACAGCGTGGATAAAACTGCCCAGGCAAATGCTGCTGAAACAAATAGCGTTGCAGCACATGCACAAGCTAAGACCACCACTGAAACGACAACTGAGACCAGAACTGAAATTGGAACAACCGGTCATTCAGGGAAGGCAGCTGAGGACTTCGATAAATAACGAAGTTGTCTCGGCGTTCGAGGCTCTTGTGTAATCGATATCTTTCGGCGGTGGAAAATAAAAACCGGGCCGCACTTGCGACCCGGTTTTTTATGTAATACCAACAAAAGTTGTTAGTTAAGCGCAGCCACTGCACCTTCATAAGAAGGTTCATCGGCCGTTTCTGCAACTTGTTCGGTGTAAATCACTTTGCCCTGTTCGTCCAGCACCACAACAGCGCGGGATAATAAACCGGTCAATGGGCCAGTCGCGAAAACAACACCATAATCCTGGCCAAAAGTAGAACGGAAGCTACTACCACTTAACACGTTCTCCAAACCTTCAGCACCACAAAAACGGGCTTGCGCGAAAGGTAAATCAGCAGAGATATTCAGTACTGCAGTGTTATTGAGACTGCTCAGCACTTGGTTAAATTTACGCACTGACGTGGCACAAGTTGGGGTATCTACGCTTGGGAAA
>JAHJNE010000222.1 GCA_018820995.1 Gammaproteobacteria bacterium
AACATGAAGTGAGCATCAGCTGGAGCCAGTTTTATCAGCTGGTACAACAGAGTATGGTGCTGACAAACGAACCCGCCTTGGGACTGTATCTTGGCAGTCAGCTCAGCATTAGCACCCATGGCTTGCTCGGATTAGTAGCCTTAAGTAGCGCTGATGTGCAGCAAGCACTGCAGCTGATTTGCCGCTATATCACGACTCGCAGTCCGCTGATCAGTTTAGAGGTACAACAACAGCGCCAGCAGGTGGGCTTGCTGCTTCATGAACTGTATCCGTTGGGCGACATCGGCCCCTTTATGGCGGAAACGGTCATCGTCGCGCTGCATCAGGTGTTACAGGTGTTAACACATAACCACTATCAGCCCAGCCAGGTCCACTTTTCATTTAAGCCGCCTGCAGATCAAGGTTTGTATCAGGTGTTTTTGCCCTGCCCAATCCTGTTTTCTCAAGCGCAAACCGCGATTTTTTTTGATAAAAGTCATTTGACGATCAAACCGCCATTGTCAGACCCTCAGGTGCAACAACAACTAAGCGCACAATGCGAGCATGAATTGCGGCAGCAGCAACAGCAGCAAACCCTGAGCGGCGCCATCCAACTGTTGTTAGGCCGCACCAAAGGGCGGATACCGGATATCAAAGAAATTGCCGCTGAATTTGCCCTGTCAGAGCGCACGTTGCGCAGGCGTTTGCGGGATGAACAGCTGAGCTATCAACAATTGGTCGCACAGTGGCGCCAGCAGATGGCGGAACATTACCTGCACAACACGACTTTGCCGGTGCAGCAAATTGCTTACCTGTTGGGCTACGCCGACCCGGCAAACTTTGGCCGTGCCTTTCGGCAGCAACACGGTGTTTCGCCGCAAAAATTCAGGCTGACGAGGGCAACGAAGACGCCGGTAGCGGCTAACGCCAATCCGCTGGCAAGGTGAGTACTGGCACATTCGATGGCATTGAAAAACGACGACTTCTTTTGGAAATCTGGTGACAATCGACCAGGCCGCGGATGATCACGGCTTGGACGCTGTTGTTACAATCAACTAGTGCGGCAGCAGGTTATCTGGCACCAGCTAACAGTTCTTGCCGGACGATGTCTGCGCCCGCATTCAGTGCAATCAGCTTGTCTCTGGCCACCTGACGGGACAGCGGCGCCATCCCGCAGTTGGTGCAAGGATACAGCTTATCGGCATCAACAAACTGCAGTGCTTTTCGCAGGGTTGCGGCCACTTCTTCTGGCGTTTCAATCACATTGCTGGCGACATCGATGGCGCCAACCATCACTTTTTTGCCCCGAATTAATGCCAGCAATTCCATTGGCACATGGGAGTTATGACATTCCAGCGAAATAATATCGATGGCAGATTTTTGCAGTTTCGGGAACACCTCTTCGTACTGTCGCCACTCCGATCCCAGTGTTTTTTTCCAGTCGGTATTGGCCTGAATGCCGTAGCCATAACAAATATGCACCGCCGTTTCGCATTTCAGGCCTGCAATGGCGCGCTCTAACGCTGCAATGCCCCAGTCGTTCACTTCATCAAAAAACACATTAAAAGCCGGTTCATCAAACTGAATAATATCAACCCCGGCCGCTTCCAATTCTTTGGCTTCTTCATTGAGGATTTTGGCAAATTCGAAGGCCAGTGTTTTCCGGCTTTTATAATGATCGTCATATAGCGTATCGATCATTGTCATTGGGCCTGGCAGCGCCCATTTGATGGGTTTATCGGTTTGCTGGCGCAAAAATTTGGCATCTTCCACAAATACTGATTTGGTCCTTGAAACCGGCCCCACCACCGTTGGCACGCTGGCGTCGTACCGATCGCGGATCCGCACCGTTTGGCGTTTGTTAAAATCGACGCCGTTTAAGTGTTCAATAAAGGTGGTGACAAAATGTTGCCGGGTTTGCTCGCCATCACTAACGATATCAATGCCGGCCAGCTGTTGTTCTTGCATGGCGATGCGTAGTGCATCATTTTTGCCGTCAAGCAGTTCGTCACCTTGCAGTTTCCATGGCGACCATAAAGTTTCGGGCTCGGCCAGCCATAACGGCTTGGGTAAACTGCCGGCAGTGGAGGTGGGTAATAGTTTTTTCAAATTCGTATTCATCTGCATTCCGCACTGATTTGTGTGAGTGATTTGTGTGATTGATTGGGGCGTGCTGGCGCTTTATTGCGCATACTGCGCCGACCATTGCTGAAGAAAGCTTTGGTATGGCTTAATAAATTGTTCCTCGGCAAATTTGCCCTGCAACATCGCCAGCTTGCTGCGTTCTTCCCGGTCATACACAATTTTGGTTAATGAATGTTGCTGACTCTTTAAATTGGGTTGGTAGCGCAGTCCCGCCACGGCATGGGCATTGTAAATTTCCGGCCGGTAGATTTTTTGAAAGGTTTCCATGGTGCTGATGGTGCTAATCAACTCCAGATTGCTGTAATCATTCAGCAAATCACCAAAGAAATAAAAAGCCAATGGCGCGACACAACTCTCCGGCATGAAATAACGCACCTTTAAGCCCATTTTTTTAAAATACTGCTCCGTCAACGACGACTCATTTGCAATGTATTCAAAGCCCAGCACCGGATGATGATTGGCAGAGCGCTGATAGATTTTGTTATCCGACACACTGAGGCAAATCACCGGCAGTTTTTTGAAGTTGTTTTTGTAGGCTGCTGAATTAACAAAATGTTGGAATAACCGGCCGTGTAACTCACCAAAATTGGCCGGAATGCTAAATTGCGGCTGATTTTTATTGTGCTCCAACAACAACACACTGAAATCATAATCTCGCACATAAGAAGAAAAATTATTGCCGATCACGCCGTCAAATCGTTCAGCTGTGTGCTGATCCAGGATGGTGGTTTTCAGGATTTCAATCGACGGAAAGGCGTTACCGGCGTTTTCGATAGTGATATCCACGGAAACGATGTCCAGCTCAAGCGCATACCGATCGCCAGTCGGATTGTCCCAATGCGCCAGTGAATTAAAACGGTCGTTAATCATCTTCAGGGTATTCCGCAGATTCTGCTGGCGGCTGTCGCCCCGCGCCAAATTGGCAAAGTTGGTGGTCATCCGCGTTTTATCCGACGGTGAATAATTCTCGTCAAAACAAATACTTTTAATTGAAAATGTGAAATCTGTGGTCATGCTGATCCGCTCCCATGATTGGCGGCAAAACCTGTAATGCTTGTTTTGCCTCGTCTTGCCTTGTGTGGCCGATAATCCATTGCCGCATTTACCGCAGCATTGAGTCTGAGCGTTGTTGCATCTTTTTGGTTTAGATGTCTAAACGTCTGAATGTCGCTGCTTAATGAGCTTTATACGCTGACCTGACCATGAAGAAAAATGAATAAGCTGGAATTCTGCATGAGGATTCCTCAAGTAGCGCTTGTCTCGCTGGAACTAAGACTGGAGTTTGGATATACCCTATCACGCACCCCGATCCGGCAAATATTGGCGTCTGTGGTTCACAAAGTGCTATGTTGAGCTGTAGCGTAGCAGTCGTCACTGTGTTGAACTTGGTTTTTGATGCAACCGGATTGGGTGCTGTATGAGAATAAATTATCAGTTTGAAATGGCGTCCGGGCTTTGTTCAATGGAGCTTGACGTGATGGTGCGCGACCAGCTGTTTTATGTGACACCCGGTGGTTATGAATCACCCAAAGGCACAGGTGAACAGCTGGAAGCAGCATTGCTGGATTTTGCCCGTAACTTTAAGCAGGCCGGGGTAAAAGATCTGGTCGATGGCCGGATCCGACGTAATCTGCCATTATCAGCGGGTTCAGAATAACGGCCAGAGCTCTGGGCACTGGCCAGGTAACTTATCACCACCATCAAATAGGATTAACGACCAGATATTTATAAGCTGAATCCATGCCTATAAAGTTTTTATACAGTGCCACAGCTGTTAACGGACGCCGACTCTAAACTGCAACGAAGCCGTAAAGTCTGCCTCTACGTTATCCTCAGGCTTTTGGCTTGAGCATCCCATGCATTTTTAACCAGTGTGAAAAAGCATTAAACCAACCGGTACTGGTGGTTTCCTTGGGGTACATGCCAAAGCCGTGACCGCCTTGCTCATAAAAATGAAACTCAACCGGTTTTTTTGCGGCATGCCAACTTTCGATCAAGCCAAATTTACCCTGGGCGAAAAACGGGTCATCTGCTGCCAGCGCCACAAAAAGTGGCGGTGCATCAGTTGGAACCACGACGGCATCGATCGGACCATAAATGTTGGCGATAAAAGCTGGTTTGGCATCTTTGCCGACCAGAGTCGTGGCCATGGTCAGCATGGCACCTGCCGAGAAGCCAATCATGCCGATCCGAGCCGGGTCGACATGCCATTCGGCGGCGCGACTGCGGATAAGCGCAAAGGCGGCGTTAGAGTCTTCCAGTTGCGGTGCTAACTGAACCAACATCTGTGCCGGATCTGGTCTTGGTGGACGGCGTGAAAACATCTCGTCCATCGAGCGTTTAAAGTCAGCCATGTCGGCCGGTGTTTGATTTAACCGGTATTTCAGCACAAAGGCGGCAATGCCTTGTTTAGCCAGCGCGCGAGCGACATCCCAGCCTTCGTTGTCCATCGACAAAGTGCGAAAGCCGCCGCCGGGTGCCACGATTACCGCTGCGCCACTGGCATTGCCGGCTTCAGGCAGAAATGGTGTCAGCGTGGCAATAGTGACATTGCGCACAAACCGGCTGCCATACTGCACATGCCAGGATTCCGACGCGACAGCGCCTGGCAGTGACGCGGTCCCAAGCTCGATAGTCTGGCTCTGATCAGGCACAGTGATTGGCGTCATCTGGTCATCAGTTTGTGCGAGCACCTGTGTCGTGACGATGCAAAAAACCAGCAGCAAGCTATGCCGCACCCGCTGAAACCAGACTGAAACGGTCGTTGCGAACCGAAGCCAAGTTGTTCCTTTATTGGTGTCTTTCATTTCTCAGTATCCTTTTATATCTGATCGGAATTGCGCTTTGTACCTTTACTTTTTTGTCGTCCTTATTATTTTCTGAATGGTGCCATCTTGATTAAAATACACCCGGTCGATGCTCAATGATCGGCGGTAGTTACCGCCGCCTGGCAGGTCAGCGCTGTGATAAGCAAGATAGGTATGGCCCTTAAAATCAAACAGCGCCGGGTGGATGGTGGTGGTATTTGGCAGTGGATCCATGATGATGCCCCGATAGTGCCAGGGACCGGTGACCGACGGACTAGTGGCATACGCCAGACTCTCCGGAAACCCTGCCGCATACACCAGATAATAGAGACCCTGATGTTTTGATACATAAGGGCCCTCTTCGAAATTCGGTAAGGTATCTACTGCATGGATTTTCACTTTGCTGGTATCACGGTGTTGCATCCGGCTTTGCGCATCCAGGCTGTACTTCTCACCCTTGAGATGGACTAAATCCGGCTCCAGTTCGACCCACCACAGCTGCTTATTACCCCAATACAGGTAGGCCCGGCCGTCATCATCAATAAAGACCGCCGGGTCGATATTGCGCCAGCTGTGATCTTTATCTTTGGCGGTATCTTCCAGCAAAATCAT
Organism: Gammaproteobacteria bacterium; assembly: GCA_018820995.1. Lineage (GTDB taxonomy): Bacteria > Pseudomonadota > Gammaproteobacteria > Enterobacterales > Alteromonadaceae > Pararheinheimera. The sequence continues at coordinate 5,544 of JAHJNE010000222.1, forward strand.
TGGCATGCCGCGTGGGTCGGTAAATGGCCCTTCCGGGCTGTCGGCTACGGCCACGCCAATTGAAAACCCAAATGCATCGCCGGTTTGTCCGCCTTCGACTGCGGCATAAAAATAATACCGCGACTTGCCGGATGCATCTTTGCGGTGAACGACATGATGTGCATAAGCGTTACCGGTTTTTTCGTTGCCGCGGGCCCATGCAAAGTCAGAGTATCGAAAGACCGCGCCTTTATTTTGCCAGCTGACGAGGTCTGTACTTGTCCAGAGCCGGTAGTCGTACATACGATAATCTTTGCCGTTTAATGACTGCTCATCATGCGTGCTATAGAGATACAGCGTGTCATTCACCACCATTGCGGCTGGATCTGCAGTGTAAATCAAAGCACCGACTTGGTTGGTGGGGTCTGCTGTATCGTATTTAATAATTGGATTGTCAAAGGTTGCGGGGGCGGCATTGCTCGCGGTATTTGTGCTGGCCGAAAATTGGTCTTGGTCGGTGCTGCACGCTGCTAAGCCAAAACACAGCCCAAAAAAGGAGATCGCCCACAAAATGCCGCGTGCAATGGGTTTTATATTGTTACTGATACTGTTCGCAGTGAGCATGAAGGTGTGTTCCTGGTCCACCAAAATTCATTAAGTAACAGTGTGTTGAAATTTTCGCCAGAACGGAACTGCCAGCCCATTACGAATCCGTTTAACAGGCTTATTTTATTTGCGCGCAGTCACTCTTTGTCGACGTTGGTAAAAGGGAAGGTTTTACCAGCCAGTGGAGCCAACGGCTGAACCAGTCTTTTCGTCATGTATTTTTATGGAGTTCAACGGGTACCACCAAGGCTATTCAGCCTTGGTTTTGCAGCCGCTGCTTAGGTTTCGCCGGACGTTAGATGTGCCTGCTTTTTCACGATTGAGTTAGGCGAGGTTAGTCGGCGATTGACGACCGAATGCTTTCGATAGTCTCAGCGGCCAACGTTGCAGCCAGGCCTGTAGTAACAACAGCATATTGGCAATAAACCACAGATCTTTAATGATAAACACCCCGCTGCTGCTGAGCACACCAGGGCCTGACCAGGCATTTGGAAAAGTCAGCAAAAAGGTCTGGGTGGTGAAAAATACCGATCCACACAGCAAGAAACCCGGGATAAACAACCGTGGCCAGCGGTAGCTGGCAGCGAGTAGCAGCAGGCCCAGCCAATCAAAAATACCAATCAAATTCGACGCCGTTTGTTCGCTGGCGATCAGGTATAACCAACTGAGCAACGGCGAGCTGCTGACCAAATCGACAATACCTTTGGCTTCGAACGGTAGAAATTTCATTCCGCCAATCCATAGTAACACCAGGCCAACCGGCAGAAAATTCAGCCAAAAACGTTCTGCTGGTTTGGCGACGGGCCAGCGCCATAATGTAATGGCTATCGCCAGCAGCGCGACAAATTTAATCACGCCCTGACCCGAACCGATGATCGGAAAGCCGCCAAGTCCGGCAATATAATGCTGCGCACCAAACAAACTGAGCAGCGGCAAAAAGCTGAGGAGCACTAAATTCAGCGCCAACAGTTGCTGCGCCAGACGCCAGCGGAGTGCGAGTAACGCCAGCAACACCGTTGTCCACAAAGCCCAGATTTGCGGCTGGGCCAGCTGAGCGAGCAATGAAGGTGATGCCTCGGTATAAAACGCAACTATGGCGCTGAAGGAGCCATATTGACCGGCTTGCAGTGACCACGCGATAAGCGCAGCAGAAAGAGCGATAAGTAATAACGCGGCGTGAAGCATAGCGGTAACCTGATTCGAATAAGGACGCCCATCAGACCCGCAGAGCGAGGGTTTTCTTTCACTTCGTCGATAGATAGCGAGCCGGTAAATCGCGCGCTGATAGATACTGTGCAGTAAATACTGCGCCGCAAGACCGCTCAAAACTTAAGTGAGTAAAAGAGTGAGCGGTGCCAGGCTTGATCTGTTTAATGCTTAAATAACGCCGCCGTTTTACGTAACTGCCCGGCAAGCCCGGTTAAGGCCTGACTGGTCGACGCCACGGCCTGATTGGCGGCACTAACCGATTGACCATTCTGTTCAAACGCCAGGATCTCATGTTTGAGTTTACTGGCTTTTTGTTGAGAATGATTGGCCAGATCAGCGGCCTCCTGACTCACGTCCGCCAGAGTCAGGATCACTTGACGGCCGTTTTCAAGGGTTTGCACCAATTGGCAAGCCAATTCGACAGAGTGTTGTGCGGTTTCACGATTCGACTGCATATTGGCCACAGCGGCCTGAATGGAGCTGACTATTTTCGCCAGCATATTGTTGATTTCCGCCGTCGATTGTTGCGTCCGCACAGCAAGGGTACGAACTTCGTCTGCGACCACCGCAAAACCACGACCTGATTCACCCGCCCGCGCGGCTTCTATCGCGGCATTTAGCGCCAGTAAATTGGTTTGTGAGGCAATATCGGCAATGGTTTTGACTACCCCGGAGACTTCGGTGCCGGTCGCCTGCAAGGTTAATAACATTTGGCCGGTGGTTTCGATATCGCCCGATAACTGACGAATACTGTCTGCGGTTTGTTGCACTTCGACCTGACTCTGCGACATCGCAGTTGCACCCGCCTGTGCTGCAGTCGCAGCATGTATGGACCGGCTGACACTATCTTCCATATGCTGTTCCAGCTGCGCCATGCTGTTGACGAGCACGGAGATGGTTTTTTCCAGCTGCTGTACAGCGCTGGATGATTGCGCTGAGCTGCCAGCCAAGGCATCAACTGCCTGATTGATACCGCTAATCGCTTGATAAATATCGGCAATCCCGCTTTTAAATACGCCGAGCAATTGATTGATGCTGGCGGCCACGCTATTCACTTCCGCCACAGTGTCAGTGCTTAGATGGCGGGTTAAATCCCGGCTGTCGGCCACTTGTTGTAAATCACTGGATAAACGGATAATTGGATGAGCAATCTGTTTTTGTGCTAACAGGAAAAAACCAACGGCGACCAATACAATCAACAGTAATAACACCACCACAGTACTGCTGTTTTGCGACAATGCCCCGCTGATATTCTTCGTGCTGGCCTGTGCATCCTGGGTGATGCTGGCGGCG
>JAHJNE010000223.1 GCA_018820995.1 Gammaproteobacteria bacterium
GCTCTAGGATCTTCTTTGTCTCATCACTCACCATCGGTAGTCTCGGCGAAATTCAAAGCTGCCAGCACAACAGAGCCATTGGCCAAAAACAGCCCAGGTTACCGGCGGATCACCTGGGTATTAAGCTTTGCAGCAGTGGTGGTCTTCGCCAATCTGCACGCACTGCAACCTTTGCTCCCTGAACTCAGCCGCAGCTTTGCACTCAGTGCGTTACAAACCAGTTGGAGTTATGCCATTGGTACGCTGGCACTTGGGGTAAGTTTGTTATTTTATGGCGCCTTGTCTGATGCATTTGGGCGGCGCAATTTACTGGGCATGACATTGCTTGGCATGGCTGCCGCGACATTTGCCATTACTCAGGTTGAAACCTACCCGCAACTATTGTGTTGGCGGGCGATACAAGGGTTTTTCCTCGGCGGTTTACCTGCGATCGCCATTGCTTATATGGGCGAAGAGCTGAGCAAACCGGCGCTATTGGCAGCTGTAGGTTATTACATAAGTGCTAGTTCGCTGGGGGGCATTTCCGGCCGGGTATTGGCTGGGTTTTGTGCTGAACTTGGTCATTGGCAATGGGCGTTTTGGCCAATGGCAGCTCTGAGTCTGGTCCTGGTGGTGTTGTTCTGGCGTTTTTTACCACCATCAAAGCATTTTGTGGCCAAACCATTTTCACTGCGCCAGGCGTTACAAGATAATCACTTTCATTTACGTCAGCCGCTGTTGTTACTGACGTTCCTGATTGGCGGATTTAATTTTTTCATTTACTTAAATCAATACACTTACATCAGCTTTGCACTGGCTGCAGCACCTTATAACCTCAGTAGCGGCTATATTGGTTTGTTATTTTTGACCTATCTGACCGGCACCTTGGGTTCCGCCATGTCCGGACGGATCAGTAAACGCCTCAGTGTTTGTTCCGGAATGGCGTTAGGTATTGTCATTATGATGTTTGGGACTGTGGTGACGTTGATCCCGCAGATTTGGGGCATTGTGCTTGGCTTTTTTATCAGTGCCTTTGGTTTTTTCCTCACCCATAGCCTCGCCACCGGTTTTGTGAATCAATATGCCAGCCGTGCCAAAGCCAGTGCCAGCGCATTGTATTTGGTGTTTTATTATGTCGGTGCCAGTAGTGGTGGTTTATATTTACATCCATTCTGGCAGGCGGCTGGCTGGACCGGTGTGGTGCTCGCTTCACTTCTGATGTACAGCGTCACCTTGGGGTTGAGTTGGTTATTGCGACGTCAAGTGGCGCTTGTTCAAACCGCAGCTACATCATGATCCGCGCTGTTGGTCAGCAATTTAAATTCAGTGGCGCTCAATTGCCGGCAACAACCAACCTCATCGGTTAATTGCAGCTGGTTAATTCTAAATCTGTGTAATTTCAGCACTTTTAAACCAACCGCCCGACACATATATCGAATTTGCCGGTTTAAACCCTGGGTCAAAGTTATCTTGATGATGTTGTGTTCGGCACTGAGGGTACAAGGGTTGGACTGGTAAAGCTTATCTCCAAGCTGCCAACTCACGCCATGGGCAAGTTGCTGCAGTTGGTTAGCGCTGACCGGTTGGTCCACTTCCACCAGGTATTCTTTATATTGCAGATGATCCGCATGCATCAATTGATGCGCTAAAGCGCCGTCGTTGCTTAATAACAATAAACCACTACTGTCTTTATCCAGTCTGCCAAGCGGAAATAACCGCAGCGGCAGTGTTGCCAATAATTGAGCAATGCTATTCGGATCATCCGCTTTTACATTGCAATCAACGCCAACTGGTTTGTGATAAAGCCAGCATTGCCGCGGCACTGGTTTTGGCAAGGCGATGCCGTCGACCAAAATTGTATCGCCGTGCTTGATCACATAATGATGGGGTTGTTGCTGGTCATTTACCAGCACGCGATGTTCGCTAATTAATCGTGCGGCAGCTTTGCGGGAACATAAACCGCTATGAGCAATGGCTTGATTTAAACGAAGCCCGACCAAAGTGGTCGGGCTGTCAGAAGCGGTTGATAAAGACAACACAGTCATTATCTACGGCGATGTTAGTTGTTGCCCTGACGCTGTGGTGCAGGGTTGCTGCGACGAGGTGCCGGACGTTGTCCTTGACCTTGGCTATTGTTGCCGGTGTGACCACTAGCATTACTTCCACCAGCAGTATGTGGCTGCGATGAACTTCCTGCCGGACGTGGCC
>JAHJNE010000224.1 GCA_018820995.1 Gammaproteobacteria bacterium
AAAAGAAGGATAATCAAAACAATGGCCTTACCTCTTTGTGTTTCCGTCGCTGATCTGGCATCTGCTTTATCTGATCCTCGTTTTGATGCACTGATCATTATCAGTGCTGAGCTTTCAAACTTCCCACATAGTGATTTCCAGCAAGCCATCCGCCAAGCAGCTTTAATTGACCAACGTATAGGCAAAGAACCAGTGATGCTGCAGAACACTCAGGCTCCGGGCCAACGTTTAATTTTGGCGCCTGTCGGCCCTTTACATCGCGATTTTGATGATGTGCGTAGTTTTGCTGATGCAGCAAAACAAGCTATCACACTGGCCAAAAATGCCGGTGCTCGTCAGCCATTGGTTTGGGTAGATAGTCACGATCAACCTATGTTAACCAAAGCCACAGAGGTGGTTTATCTGGCTATGGCACAGGCGCTGTGGCAGCCATTGGAAGGGCGCGAAGCTTTAGGGGAAGACGCTATTGAACCTGTAGCCTTGATAGGAATGATCGGTGTTGACGAAATCCTGGCAACGACCTTACAGGCGATAGAAACAGGAAAGCGATTGGCACGTGATTTATGTGGAACCGAACCTGAGCGGATGACGCCACACCGGTTTGCTGATTATTGTGTCGAGGCTTTTGCCGATGGCGTGGTTTCAGTGCAAGTCCAGACGGATGTTGAAACTTTGCAACAGCAGTATCCATTAATGATGGCCGTAGCTCGCAGTTCACTGCATGTTAAAAGGCATAAGCCAGCCGTTGTCCGTCTTGAATACCTGCCAGAAGGCGAAGTCACCCAAACGCTACTATTTGCTGGCAAAGGTTTGGTTTATGACACCGGTGGTGCTGATGTCAAAATTAATGGTGGCATGGCGGGAATGAGCCGCGACAAAGGTGGCGCGGCAGCTGTGGCTGGTTTTATGAAAACAGTAGCTTTGTTGAAACCTGCGGGCTTAAAAGTTATCGCTGAAATCGGTGCCGTTCGTAACAGTATTGGTTCGGATGCTTTTGTTCCGGATGAGATTATTAGAAGTCATGCGGGGGTGCGGGTTAGAATTGGCAACACCGATGCTGAAGGCCGTTTAGTATTGGCTGATTTGATGTCCCATCTGAAAATTGATGCCGCAACAGCGGTCAATCCAACGTTGTTTTCGGTCGCAACCCTGACCGGTCATGCAGCCAGAGCAGTTGGCCCTTATACCGCTTTAGTTGAAAATGGGGCTGCATTACAACTTGGCTTATCGGCAACTCTTGCGCAATATGGCGATATCTGGGGAGACCGAGTGAAGTCTCCCGCAGTCGACGTGAAGATTTTAGTTTCATCAAGCCACGTAGCAGCGCCGATGATGTGTTGAGTTGCAATAATGCGCCTTCATCGGTCACCGCTCGTGGGCATCAGTTCCCAATGGCTTTTTTGGTGATTGCGTCGGGATTGGATCAAGCATCGGCCACGTCTGAAAAACCTTTGCCTTATGTACATATTGATATTGCGGGCAGCGGTGTAGACGGTGGAGATTGGCAACATGGCAAACCTTCAGCAGCACCAGTCACAGCTTTAGCTGCTACTTATCTGGCTCTGTAGCACCTCAATAGAACGCTATTCAGACTGACGACAACAGAATTGCACTGTATGTCGTCAGTGTTTCGCCTCGGTTTTAGTTATCTTGTGATGTCTGCTCCATCCATTTTGCACAAAGTGCTGTCGGATTTGTTGTCGACGATGAATTGAACACAGAAAATAATCTTTCAACGTGATGAAATACATCAATGATGCTAAGCAATAGCTCTCGTTGATGCCAATAGAACAACGCGCTATTGCTTGCAAACCCGTTTTAGAACCTAGTCTTACCATGTCTAAGCAGTGGCTGGCGATAGTTTGCGCTTTGATTGCTATTATTCTCGAAAGATGCCCAAGAATAGCTGCCAAACAGGTTGTGAGCTCAGGCTTTGCTCGGTATGCTGGAGATCATATACAGGCGATCGGACTAGGGTTAAAGGACTAATGAGACTACGTGAAACTCTGGTTATTTATATGTTTCCGTTGTTAGTGCTGCCCACAGTGTTGTTTGGCTATTTGGCTTATTACTACAGCAGCAATAGTTTTAGTCAGCAAGCCTATATCAAAGTTGCCCGACATCTTGGCAATCAACAGCAAAAACTTGAGCATTTTTTTAACTATCATCAGCAGTCACTGATTGCCCTCGCAAAGCAATCGACGATACAGCAATACCTCACTGATACTTCTCCTGCAGTTGCCTCGATTCAACCCTTGTTATTGCAGTATCAGCAGCAGCATACCGATGTGCAACAAGTCAAACTCCTGAAATTAAATGGGGAGCTCATTGCCGCTGCACCTGACAAAGTATTTCCCACGGCGGCGGTGAACAAATTTCGTAGTGAATATTTTTCCTCTTTGCAAAGTATGGTCGAAGACAGTGGTTTTTTTATTTCCCGTGAAACGGACTTGAATGACCTCAAAGTTATTGTGGCGCAAAAGGTATATCAGCCTGCAAAAAACAGTTCTGATATTAATCGATTATGGGGTTATCTGGTCGCGACAGTGAATATTCGTGAGGTGGAGCTGGTGGTGCAAGACAAGCTGCTTGCACACCAAGAAACACTGGTGGTTAGTGGCAGCGGTAATATTGCTTTCGTTGACCGACCTAATCTGGTGGGTAGTGCTTTTGCACCCACTAATTTCCGGCAAATTCAACAAACCGTTGCTGCTGAGCAATTGAAGTCAGTGGTCTTGTTAGGACGACCGATGCTCGTGTTAGCAGCGGCGCTGCCGGGTGATTTTATGTTGGTCAGTGCGGTAGATGAAACCGAGCTCTATGAGGGCGTGGAGTTATTGCCGTTATTGTTATTTGCCGGCAGTTTGGTATTCGCAATCGGTTTACCATTGTTATGTTATTGGGTGCTGGTCAAATATATATTTGAACCGATCAAGGTGCTGACTGAGGCGAAAACAGCAGTCGGAAGGGGTGACTTGAGCACCTTGCTGATTGTAAAAAAGCAAGACGAATTGGGTGATATGTTCGCTGCTTTTAATGTCATGGTGCGCCAGCTTCGGGTATACCGGGAGCGGGAGCGCGCTTATAAACAGTTGCTGGAAGATAAAGTACAGCAAAGGACGCAAGATTTAGCGCATGCAAACAATAATCTTGCGGCGGCTAACCAGGAGCTCATTCAGGCTCGCGAAACGGCTGAACAAGCGAACCGGCTCAAAAGTGTATTTTTGGCCAATATGAGTCATGAAATTCGCACCCCTTTGACTGCAATTATTGGCTTTAGTGAGCAAGCACTGATTGAAACCGAGCGTGAAAAGTTGGCCGACTATTTACAGCGGGTTCTGCGAAGTGGTGACCACTTACTGCATTTGATCAATGATATTCTCGATTTGTCGAAAATTGAGGCGGAAAAACTCGAACTATCCAGCCAATCATTTAATTTCCTGCAGATGATCGATGATATTTATCAACAAACCAGCAGTCAGGCACAGGCTAAGAACCTGAACTGTGTCTTAGAGCTGATTTACCCTTTACCTCCGTTTTTACAAACGGATGAGCTGCGTTTCCGGCAAGTACTGTTGAATCTAACCAGCAATGCACTGAAATTTACGCAGCGCGGTAAGGTGGTGATCCATGTCAGCTACCTACCTGGAGACGAGCAACTTATTATCAAAATCAAAGACACTGGTATTGGTATGTCAACTGACGAACTCAATAAGTTATTCCAGCCTTTTGTACAGGCTGACGCGACTGTTACCCGCAACTTTGGCGGCACCGGTCTTGGCTTAGTGATTTCGAAAAAGTTGATGCAACAAATGAATGGCGATATCCGGGTAGAAAGTGTGAAGGGAATTGGGAGTTGTTTTGAAATTATGATGAATTGTGACACGCAACATTTGAGTCTGGTCGACTCTTACGAGCATCAGTTGCCACTGCCACAACAAGAGCCTGATAGTTTTGTCAGCGGAAAATTGAAAATTTTGGTGGCGGAAGACAATACTGATAATCAGCTGTTGGTGTCGGTATTGCTCAATAAAATGAATGTCGATTATGTTATGGTCGCCAATGGTCATCAGGCTGTTGAACAACTGTTAGCGGCCGATTTTGATCTGGTTTTTATGGATATGCAAATGCCGGAAATGGGGGGCGAAGAAGCAACCCTGTTAATCCGGCATGCAGGTATTGATGTGCCTATCATTGCGTTAACTGCCAATGTGATGCGGGAGGACCATCAGCGATACTTGTTGGCTGGTTGTCAGAACTTGCTAGCAAAACCCATAGTGCAAAAGGACTTTTATGCCATGATTAAACAGTACACCCAACAGGAACGAACAGCGGAAGAAGAGCTGGCACTGCGATTGGAACAAGACCCGGCTATTATCGCGCTAAAACGTGATTTTGCGGAAAAATTACCGGCTTTGATCGCCGAACTGCAGCAATATCAGCGGGCAGCGGACCTTGCCAAGTTACAATATGAAGCACATAGTCTCAAAGGGTGTGCCGGAAGTATGGGCTTTCCTGAAATCACGCAGTTAGCGGCAGAGTTGGAAATGTCGGCCCGTAGTTCCGATCACATGGCATGTCAGCTTATTTTAAGCCGGATGCGGCAACATCTCGAAGGTCGGTTGCCAGTCGTATTATCCGCAGATCAGGGGATTGCATGACAACATCGAAGCAGGAGGCGAATGCCACTAGTGATTTTATCTTGCATCCGCAATTGGCTAAAGATTCGGTCTGGCTTAGTGATTGGCCGTTGTGCCAGCTGCGGCTTATCAACGACAAAAATTACCCTTGGTTTATTTTGGTTCCACGACGCAATGACGTGCGTGAAATCATCGATCTCACGCAAGATGAACAGTGGTTATTATGGCAAGAAAGTCAAAAATTGAGCTTGTTGCTCAAACAATGTTATGCGCCGGATAAGTTAAATATTGCTGCACTTGGCAATATGGTACCGCAGCTACATCTGCATCACATCGGCCGGTTCACCGCGGATGCCGCCTGGCCTGCACCGGTGTGGGGAAAGGTCCCTGCAACTCCTTACAGCGACTTTGAATTAGAAAGTGAATTACAGCGCTGGTCTTTGTTTTAATCTCACAGGATGGGTTATGTCAGCAGAAAATGCATTAGTTACTCTTTTAATGGCAAAACTGGCAACCAATATGTTGGTGCTACCGACCTTGCCGGAAATAGCGGTCAGAGTTCGCCAGGCGGCCGATGATCCAGATATCAATTTACATTCGATGGCCGAAGTCATTTCGTTAGATCCAGCGTTGGCTGCACGGATGATTAAAATCGCCAACAGCGCTTTTATCGGACGCAGCATCAAGGTATCGACGTTAAATCAGGCGGTCACCCGCATTGGTTTAAGTCAGGTTAAAAATATTGCTACAGCGATGGCGCTGGAGCAGTTGTTTGTTAGTCATAGTCAGGAGATAGCCGCGAAAATGGCTGAATTGTGGCGTGATACCGTACATGTCACCTGTGTCGCAATGGCCTGTTTGCAAGATTATTTACCGCAGCATAAGCACGAAAATTTGAACCTGGACACCTTAACTTTAGCGGCGCTCATCCATCGTATTGGCGTGCTACCGATTTTGGGCGAGGCAGAAAAACATCCGCAAGTATTTGGTGAAGAAGAGTTTTTACTTCATGCCATCGATGAGTTTTCGACGCCTATCGGTGAAGCAATTTTACGCAGCTGGTCGTTTGCTGACACTTTTATCGATGTGGTGCATGGCTGGCAGTTGACTGAGTTTACGCAAACGATTACGTACACCGATTTTATCCGGCTTGGGCTTATTTCTGTCAATTATTATCCGGATAAGCGAGAACAGGACAAATTACTGGACAGTTATCTGCAGGCTGGCTTAATTAAGAAAAGAGACTTCATGCAACAGCCCGAGATTGCCCGGGCATTTAACGAAGCAAAAGCATTATTTGTCTAAACACCGGATACACCAATCGACACTAGTGAGCTACAGTCATTAAAGCCTGTTGCTCACTAGCATATCAGAGTGCGTTTAGGCTGCAGGCGTTACAGCTTGTTGGATGGCTTTAATCAGCACAGCTAGTTCATTTGCCATAACCAATAAATCAGCATCAAGACGCAACACCATATCGTCCCAACCTAATTCATCATTCTGATTGGCAAGCATTTCGTGAAAACGTAGTTTTTTCAAACCGCCATCGTCACACACAATAAAGCTGGCTTGACCTTCCACTGTAAACTCTAGCTTTGTCACTAGTTTATCTTCTAAATGACTTTGTACTTCAGCAGCCGTCAACAGATGGTTACTGAATTTTACTTTGGCGCCTTCTTCATCAGGTGCTTTTAATTCAGCTTCGTTGCCCAGTTTAAATCCTGCAGGTAAATCTTGATCGGTCAACCATTGCTGCATCGCCAGGTTTAATTGATTGTTATCAATCCACGGCAGTGCCGGCAATGAACCCAGTGCTTTGCGCACTAAACTCAGGACGTCTTCCGCTTTGCCGGCTGAACTGCTGTTGACAATAAACCACTGGTTTTGAGAATCGTATAGCGCGGTAGTGACAGTCGAGCGACTAAATGCACGAGGTAACAGGGTTTGGATCAGCTCTTCTTTCAGCGCCTGTTTTTCCTTACGGCCAAGTGGGCGGCCTTTTTCCATTTCCAGCGCGTCAATTTTTGGCTGCAATTCTTCATTTATAACCGCTGCAGGCAGTACTTTTTCCTGACGCTTTACGGCGAATAAATGCAAATGTTGCTGTTGATGATGATATTGCTTAATGCTGTGATGTAGCGGGAAAGTAAAGCCCATCCGGACTGCTTCCTGTCCGGTGCAAGGACTAAATTTATGTTCAGTCAGCGCACGTTCTAAGGCTTCAGGTTCCAGATTTAAGGCTTCAGTAATTTTATAAACACGGAGATTTTTAAACCACATAATCGGACGGACTCTTTTGCAAAAAGAGCCAGTATACCGATAACGCAAACCGGCACAACCGCTACATGGTCCGGATCGCTACAGCTGCACATTGTTGCAGCAGTGTGTGCCTTTTCGATGCTCTATTAGCGCTTCAGAACCTTCGGAAAACGAATATGATACGCCAAACCATGTCCAGGCTCACTTTTCACCTGTATGCTGCCTGCAAGCGTCTGTCGCACCAGATTATAAGTAATATGTGTGCCTAGGCCACTACCGCCTTGATCACGCTTTGTGGTGAAGAAGGGATGAAACAATTTTTCCAGTTGTTCCGGGGTTAAACCTTTACCATTATCAGCATAATTAATATCGACCACGTCACCTTCATCAACGACAGTGATGTTGATGTTTCCTTCCGTAATATCCTCAAAGCCATGGATAAATGAATTCATCAGCAGGTTGGTGAAAATCTGTGAAATGGCACCGGCAGGGCAGCTTAATATCAGGTTATCCGGGCAGTTCACTTCAATATGATGTTTGGTCTTTTTGAAGTTCGGCTGCAAGCTGCGGATGATTTCGTTGAGGTAGTCATGCAAATGAATCGTTCTGATGGCTTCACTGGTCTGATCGACAGCAATTTGTTTAAAGCTGGCAATCAGTTCAGAGGCGCGGATCAAGTTGGTATTCAACAATTCAGTGCCTTGTTTGGCTTCTTCAATAAAATGCTCCAGCGCTTTAGGCGACAAACTTTTTTCCTGATACGCATGTTCCAGCACGGCCAATTTTTCTGCCAGAAAACTGGTGGCAGTTACACCAATCCCGACTGGTGTATTCACTTCATGGGTAATGCCAGCCACCAAACCTCCGAGCGCTGCCATTTTTTCAGATTGCACCAAGCGGTCTTGCGCCTGTCGTAAATCGGTGACGAGCCTTTCCAGTTCAGTTTGTTTGCCGCGCAATGCTTCTTCAGTATGCCGACGCCGTTCTATTTCTTCTCTAAGCGCTTGCTGCTTCACTTCAAGCTCTTGTTTTTGTTGCTGCAAATCCATCATGGCCTGGCTCAGGCCAGAAGTTTTACGCGCCACTTCCTGCTCTAAAATTAGATTGTGTTGGTCCAGTTTTTCATTAGATTGCAGCAGTTGCTTTTGTGTATTTTCCAATTGACCTTTGTAATCCTGAACTCTGGCAATGAGCCGGTTAAAGGCATCGGCCATGACACTTAATTCGTTGGTGTCGCCGTGTTGAATTTCGACTTTGGCGCCTTCGAGATTATCAAGCTCAAGCTCTTCAATTTGTTGCGTTAATTCCGCTAGCGGCAGTGTTAGTTGACGACGGAAGGCAATTAAAAACAGGATGATTAAAAAGGTGGTTTTTAGCAAGGCATTGCCGATCAGGAAGTAAATGCCAATTTTGATTCGGTCCAGCACAATAGTACGACTGGAAAATAGCGTCACATCTCCGACTTGGGTTGCACGCCCTGAAAATTCAAAAATCAGTGGAAAGGTGTATCCAAACAAACCTGATTTTTGTTCGGTAAGGCGGACGCCTTCTTTGACCAATTGATTGCTGTAGCGCTCGGTAATGTCGATGTACTGACCTAATTGAGTAATCACGGCACCACTGTCATCGCGGACAATAATGCCTTCAATCGACGGTATCGCTAGCAAACCATCCGCGATGATTTGCGCTTGTGTGGTATTGAGCTCCCAAATGGCTCGCGTCAAACTACCTGAGATAGTCTGTTGCAGAGTCGCTAATTCGCCGTTGATGTGATTCTTGGTATTAAAATACTCTGCGACAATCTGCCCTAAGGTGACCACAAAGGTTAAAACAAAATAAACCGACAACACTTTGGTCAGCAATTTTCTCGATAAACTTTTTTGCTGCATCTGACTACCTGTGGTTTCAGCCTGAGGATATGCATCCGGTGCTGTAAAATTAGCTAAAAAAAACAACAATTAAAATAAAAATGTCAGATTTAGTTCGGGTATTTGCAAGATTTTAGATTTAGCCTGATCCAATCCGCTGTTTCAAGCTATTTTCCTGTTGCTACTATAGACGAAATTCAGCATTGCTGAAAATAACCGCAAGCTTGTTAACAGTGAGAACATTGGTACGGCATTTTTTGGGTACCTGTTGCATTAGCTGGGGTAACTGGTTATATTTTGCCCGTAACTTCGCAGAATAATTAGAATTTATTGAGGCTGTACCGAATGGCTTTGCCAGTGCTTATTTGTGATGACTCGTTGCTAGCGCGTAAACAAGTGCGCAAGAGTTTACCTGAGTCTTTTGACGCTGAATTTCAGACTGCCGGAAACGGATTAGAAGCACTCGCCATATTGCGATCGCAGGAAATTGGGTTGGTTTTTCTTGATTTAACCATGCCGGAGCTTGATGGTATCGGTGTACTGGAAGTGATTAAAGCTGAAGGTATCGACTGTTTTGTAATTGTTATCTCGGCTGATATCCAACCAGAAATGAAAAAACGCGTGATGGAGCTCGGCGCTCTGGCGTTTATTCACAAGCCAGTCAATGAAGAAAAGTTGCATAGCATTTTAAAACAATATGGATTGATATGAGCACTTTGGGATTCAGCGAAGAGCAGCGCGATTGTCTTCAGGAAATTATCAACGTTGCGATGGGATTGGCCAGTGATAAACTCGCTCGATTTCTCAATACGTTTGTGCATCTGCAAGTGCCGTCTATTGCGTTAGTCGGTGCCAGTCATATTCCCGCTGAATTTGAGAACCGCTATCAGGATACTGAAGCTGCGCTGGTCAGCCAGGGCTTTTTTGGCAATGAAGGCGTTCGTGGTGAAGCAATTGTGCTTTATCAGATGGAAAACGCGCATAAAATTTCTGCTTTGCTGGGTTATGAAGTAGGTGACGTCTCTGAAATTGAAATGTTGACTGACATCAGCTCAATTTTAACCACGACCTTCTTAAACGGTTTAGCCGACCAAATTGAAAACAGTTTGTCATATAGTGCTCCCAGAGTGTTGTCTTCAGCGAAAGGTGATATTTCAAGTTTGCTGAAAAACACGTCGTTTCACTGGGAACATGCGCTGAAAGTGGACATTAGTTACCAGCTAATCGATCACTCGTTTAATTGCGATATGATTTTATTGATCCCAGGTGAAGCGGTGACGAATATTCAACGCATTCTTGATCGGATCCTGGAAGAATATTGATGCCGCACGCTTGGTTATGTAGTCCAATCCTGTCGCAACTCAACAGCGGCGTCATCGTCGTCGACGACGAATACCAAATCCATTACCTGAATTCATTTATCGAACGGCATGCTTCGTTGCAATTGTCTGAGGTGCAAGGCAAATCTTTATTCTCGGTATTTGCTGATTTGCCGGAAGCCTGGCTGAAGCGAAAGCTGATGAGTGTACTTGATTTGAATACTCCGGCTTTTAGTAGCTGGGAGCAGCGGCAGTATATTTTTAAATTACCCCATTTAAGACCTATCACCAGCAGTAGCCAGTATATGGCGCAAAACTGCAGTATGTTGCCCCTCACAGCCGAGCACACCGAGCAACCACTGATTTGTATTCTGATTGAAGATGCCACTGATGCTTTTGTTTATCAGCAGCATTTAAGTAAAACGCTGATCGAATTAGAGCGTGCTAACCGTCAGGATGGATTAACCAAGGTACTGAACCGTCGCTATTGGGAAGAACAACTCAAGCAGGAAATTCATCGGGCGCAGCGTTACCAGCATTCGTTATCAATGATTTTGTTTGACCTGGATAAATTCAAAGATTTGAATGACAAATATGGCCATTTAGGTGGTGATTTTGTCTTGATCCAATTGGCGTCTTTTATTGGCAGTTTGTTGCGCGACTCCGACTTGTTCGGTCGTTATGGTGGTGAGGAGTTTGGCATTATTCTGCCTGATACTGCCCTTGAAGGTGCAGTCGAAGTCGCAGAACGCATTTGTCAGGCGGTTGCTGAATACCCAATGTTATTTAATCAGCAAACGATACGTGCCAGCATTAGTATGGGCGTTGCCGAATTGCTGCCTAAGCAACATTTATTACATGATGACTTGATTCGCTGCGCTGATATGGCACTTTACAACGCGAAACGTGCTGGCAGGAATCGGGTTTGCAGTTATCTGGCCGGCGAAACCGAATACCAGAAAAAAGTGAACTGAGAAAAACGGCCTCGTAGAAAACTGCACATTTTGTCGTTCAACAGCAAAAAATGTTGGTTGAACTACATAAAAGCATATATTTCTACACATTTAGATTGACAGACGTCTAAAACTTTGAGCATATGAGCAGTATGAAATATACACATCTCAATACCACCACCATTATTATTACCACCAACCCTGCGGGGTAGGAGGTCGGCGGCGTATTGTCTTAAAAAAGGCCCGTGACCTCCCAAGTCACGGGCCTTTTTGCGTTTCTTAAAGGAGAAAAAAATGAGGGTGCTGAAGTTTGGTGGTTCGTCGTTAGCGTCAGTAGAACGATTTTTGGAAGTCGCTGGCATTGTAAAACAACAACTTAGCGCAGAGCCAACTGCGCTGGTGCTGTCGGCACCACAAGGTGTCACCAATATGTTGGTAGAGCTGACCGATTTAGCTTTTCTGGGCGCCGATTATCAGCCGGTCTTGCTGCAGTGGCAGCAACGTTTGTCGGATTTGCAGCAGCAGGCCAAAAACCAGCTGTCGGAGTCCGCACATTCTTTGTTAACTGCGGTGCGTGAAGCACAGTTTGAAGCTTTAGCCTCTAAGTTACAGGGTGTTGCTTTATTACAATATTGCCCTGATCACATCAAGGCGCAAATCCTAGGTCTGGGTGAGCAATTTAGTGTTGCGCTGATGTCAGGTTTGCTCCAAGGTCTACAGATCCAGACCGTTGCATTAGATTCAGTTCAATGTGTAAAAAGTCAGGGTGATTTTTTAAATGCTGTGGCAGACATTGCCGCCTCAGAAGCTGCACTTGCACAAGCGCTCAGCGCTGCGGCAGAGCAACATGCGCAAGTGTATGTCATGGCCGGTTTTGTCTCCAGTAACGCCAAAGGCGAACTATGCCTGTTAGGGCGCAATGGTTCGGATTATTCGGCGGCCATCGTCGCTGCCAGCATCCGCGCTAGTGTTTGTGAGATCTGGACTGATGTCGATGGCGTCTATAGCGCAGATCCGCGCCAGGTGAAACAAGCACAGTTGATAGATCATTTATCCTACGATGAAGCGATGGAGCTGTCTTATTTCGGCGCCAAAGTGCTGCACCCAAAAACGATTGGGCCTTTAGCGCGTTATCAAATTCCTTGTTATATCAAAAATACGCTAAACCCGGCAGCGCCTGGCACCTGTATTGATGCCAACAATAACGGTGATTCGCTGGTGAAAGGTATTTCCAGTCTGGAACATCTGGCGTTAATCACAGTCTCGGGTCCAGGTTTAAAAGGTGTGGTTGGCATGGCGTCACGCGTATTTGCGACCATGGCGCGTGAACAGGTATCGGTCAGCTTAATTACCCAATCATCCAGTGAATTCAGTATCAGCTTTTGTGTCGCACAGTTGGATTTAAGCGTGGCGAAACTCGCTCTGGAAACCGAATTTGAATTGGAGCTGCAAGGTAAGTTACTCCGTCCACTGTCCATTTTGTCAGATATGGCCATTGTCAGCCTGGTCGGTGATGGCATGCGACAACACCGCGGTGTAGCAGCGAAATTTTTTGCATCGTTGTCTCAGGCAAGGGTGAATGTGGTCGCCATTGCGCAAGATTCTTCTGAGCGTTCTATTTCAGCTGTGGTTGAACAAAAAGCCTGTCGTAATGCAGTGAAAGTGTGTCACGAGAACTTCTTTAGTCATGTACCAAGCATTGACGTGTTTCTGGTCGGCTGTGGTGTGGTTGGCAGCGAGCTTCTGGCGCAGTTTCAGCGTCAGCAGCAATTTTTGAAACAGCGCAACGTGCGGTTAACGGTCTATGGGATCGCCAATTCAAAAGCATTGTTGCTGGATGGTCAGGGCATCGATTTAAATCGCTGGCAGGAGAGTATCACTGAGCAAAAAGCACAATTCAGTCTGGCGGCTTTAACGCAGTTTGTGCAGGACCATCATTTAACCAATCCAGTACTAATTGACTGCACCAGCGCCGAGCCTGTGGCGATGCAATATGCCGATTTCCTTGCTGCCGGTTTTCATGTGGTGACGCCGAACAAAAAAGCCAATACGGCAAGTCTGGAGTATTACCGTGAGCTTCGCACTGTAGCGCAACAAAATCGGCGCCGTTTCTTATACGAAACAACGGTAGGCGCCGGTTTACCGGTTATCGATACTTTACAGGGGCTGTTAAACGCCGGTGATGAGTTGATGGCATTTGAAGGTATTTTGTCAGGCTCGTTATCATATATGTTTGGTGAGCTGGAGCAGGGGGTGAAATTGTCTGACGTCACTGCCAAGGCCAAAGCGCTTGGGTTTACTGAACCCGATCCACGTGATGATTTATCCGGGATGGACGTTGCCCGTAAGTTACTTATTCTGGCGCGTGAATCGGGTATGCAGTTGGATTTAACCGACGTCACGGTGGAGTCAGT
Organism: Gammaproteobacteria bacterium; assembly: GCA_018820995.1. Classification (GTDB taxonomy): domain Bacteria; phylum Pseudomonadota; class Gammaproteobacteria; order Enterobacterales; family Alteromonadaceae; genus Pararheinheimera. The sequence continues at coordinate 13,454 of JAHJNE010000224.1, forward strand.
ATTACCTGCAGATTTTGCCCCTGGTGCTTCTGTGACTGAATTTATGCAGCAGTTGCCAAGTTTGGATAACTGGTTTGCTGAAAAAGTGGCAGCTGCTGAGGCCGATGGCAAAGTTCTGCGCTATATCGGCGAAATCGAGCAAGGTAAATGTAAGGTGTCTGTGAAAGCGCTCAGCCTTGATCATCCTTTAGCCAAAGTGAAAGATGGCGAAAACGCGCTGGCTATTCATACCCGTTATTACCAGCCAATCCCGTTTGTATTACGTGGTTATGGCGCTGGTGCTGCGGTTACGGCAGCCGGAGTCTTTGGCGATGTGATGCGTACCCTTGGCTGGCAGCAGGAGATGTAACGATGAAGTCGTATTTTGCACCGGCATCAACCGGCAATTTTTCGGTTGGATTTGACTTGCTCGGCGCCGCTTTTGCGCCGAAAAATGGTGAGTTATTCGGGGATGAGCTGGTGATTGAAGGCGAAGCTGCAGAGTTATCACTGCAGTTGAGTGGTCGTTACGTGCATCAGCTACCGGGTGATGTCGCTGATAATCTGGTGATCACCTGCTTTTATGCTTTTGAGAAAAAGGTGGGTAGAACACTACCGAAGTTGGCGCTGCATCTGAAAAAACATTTACCGGTTGGGAGCGGTTTAGGCTCAAGTGCCTGCTCTATTGTGGTGGCTTGTTATGCCTTTAACGATTATTTCGGCAAGCCGTTATCTGATTTTGAACTACTGCAACTGACTGCCGAATGTGAAGGTGGCGTAAGCGGCGCTGTGCATTACGACAACGTCGCACCATCGTTATACGGTGGGTTGCTGTTAATGCTACCGGAGAGCCCGTTGTTGTATAGGCCTTTGCCATGGTTTGCCCATTGGCAGGTGGTGCTGTGTTATCCGGGGACCGTGCTGTCAACAAAAGCAGCAAGGGAAGTGTTACCCCAGACTTTAAGCCTTAAGCACAGCATCCGGTTTGCAAATATGTTATCGCGGTTTGTCAGTGCTTTGTATTGCCAGGACGAAACGGAAGCCTTTGCAGCGCTGCAGGATTTGGTGGCCGAACCTGCCAGGCTGCCACTGATCCCGGAATTGGCGCCAATCCGCACGGCATTAATGGCTGAGGGCATTGGTCATGTCGGGATTTCCGGTGCTGGGCCAACCTTGTTTGCCGTATGTCAGAACGATCAACAAGCGCAATTCGCCGCGGCTTATTTTCAGCAACATTATGAAAAAAATCAGGATGCAATGACCCATATTTGTACTTTGGCAACCGCCGGTGCCCGGGTTTTAGCATAAAGAAATTACACAGGATGAAGTGAAATGCAGTTAAGAAATATCAAAG
>JAHJNE010000225.1 GCA_018820995.1 Gammaproteobacteria bacterium
CTAAAGCAGTTATAACAAAGCGTTGCTGCCGGACAAATCTTCCGCTGCGCTACAAATTTGCCCCAGAGAAGGGCTTTCAATGGTCAGCTCTCGAAAAACGAATGTCTGCAAATAAGGCAAAGCCAACATTCATTTTTTTGAGAGCGCCAGATCTGAACAGCTGTTTTTCGCTCATTGCAGCACATGACTTATCACTGGTAGTTGCTGGTACGTTCGGGGGAAAGTTATGGTGCGCAAAGATTGCAACGAGTGGTAAGTTACTGGTGAAACCTGTGGCAACTTAGGATGATTTTTTTACATCATATTGACTGCATTGTGATTGGTGGTGACTGGTGTCGTTTTTTTGGTGCGGCTGAGCAGATAGGCAGGATGGCAGACCAGGGTATTGGAGCGCCCCAAATTGTCACTTCTGTCATTGTATTAATCCTTTTAAACTGCGTGTGTTATGGCTTTCAGGGCCGGTACTATTCAGTGCTTATCGCTAACAAGGGTAGCGCTAGTTGGCGTAACCTGAGTTTCATCTACAAAAACTATGCTGCACGCTTTGCCATAGCCCAGCGTATATTTTAGCGCTGGGTAAACCCGATAGCTGCTGATGGCAAAACCTATGGTGATCAATCCGCGCTGGCCCCACAGGCCGATGATTTGCTCGCGAAGTTCATCGGCTTGTGGATTGTGCGCAAGCACCAGATCGGTGAAGTTGACGACCAGTTTGATTTGCGCAGGCAGTTTGTCCAGATCCCGCTGTACGATGGCCCGGATCAACTCAGGTTCCAGTTTGGCTTCCAGTGCCAGCTTGATAGCCAATTGAGTACAAGGTCCACAGTCTTCAAAGACAATGGCACGCAACCTGGCGGCATATAGTGGACCCGTGGGCAGCTCTCCCGCGTGAGATGACATAGTCTGAAACCCGATAAATTTTACAAAGGCGGCCAGATCTGCCGTCAGGATCTCCTGCTGATACTGAACGTCGTAGTCGTAGCGCTTTTTGAATGACAGCAGCATTTTATTAAGCAGATATCGAATCATTTTATTGGCCTTGGGTGCTTGAGGGCTGAGGGGAATCTTCATGCTGCCGGCATTGCAACAGCGGTGGTTTTTCCTGTGCTTGCACTGGTTTGCGTAGCAGCAGGTAGCTCAATCCGAAGATCACAGCGCAGCTATAAAGCATCTTTGAGAAGTCGTTATTCTCCAGCAGCACTGAAGCCAGTAGCGGTCCGGTGGCCAAACCGACCGAAGAGACCAAAGTCGCGATTGTTGACAACCTGCCACTATTGTCTATTTCAGCCGTCACGGCCAGCAGGTAGGATTGGACTGCTGGCCAGGAAAAAAACAGCAGCGCCATCGCCAGCACATAAAGCTGATATTGTTGCGAAAAATTAAGCAGTACTGCAGCGGTCGCGGACAAAGCAACGCCAGCCATCAGCCAAGGTAGCCGGCCAAAGCGGCGCCCCAGCCATATCGGCAACACTGCTCCCAGCAGTCCGAGCAATCCAGTGATGGCGATGAAGCTGTTGACATTGGCATTGGTGATCGCGGCTCCAATGCCAATCAGACCTACATAGGCCCAGATCGCGCTGGCCGCCATTTGATAACCGGCAATGGCGAACAGCAGCGGCACGGCATGAAGATAGTCGTCATGTTTCAGCGGGACAGATGTCGCTGTAGCGAGCTTGCTTGTGTCGCTGTTAAGTCGGCGTGTGGGCAGGATCAGCATCACCAACAGGCTCAGTAGTGAGAGAAAAGCCATGATATGAAACACTGCATGGGCGCTGGTCATCACTTCAAGGCTAGGCAGCAGTACCATAACCAGAGAGCCAATGCTGAATTGCACAAACAACAGGGCGCCAAAGGCTCGATCAGGGTTTTCCAGCCTAGCCAGCTGTGCAACTGCCAAGCCTAGCGCCAAGCCACCGATTGCCCCGGCGAAAAAGCGCCAACCAAGCATCCAGCGAACATCATTCAACCAGGCTGTGGCGATGTCCAAGCCTGCCAGTAAAGACAAGCTGGCAACCACCACCGGTTGCCAGCGGATGCGCCGAACCAGAAAAATAGCAATAGTGCTGCCAAGCAGACCGCCATAACCATTCAGCGCTACGATTTGACCCGCTTCTGAATCACTGAAACCGATGCCACCAGCTAGCGCGTTCACCATACCCGGCAGAAAATTAATATAAGACAGTCCACTCATCGCAACAAATGCGAGCAAGACGTAGGTCAGGTAGTGCTGGGTTGTTTTGAGATCCGTTTGTTGCAACATAAATCCTCTGCGGTAAGCCAGTTTACTGTTGAGTCCGGATTTTAGGCGCCGGAAGTTGAATGAAAAATAGGCAAAACACCCTTTAAGTCGTGAATACTATTCATTAATTTAATGTTATCTTGCTTCTGTGGGCAATGATATGGAGCAGACTGGGGATGGATAAACTGCGATTATTGGAGATATTCCTAGCCACCTGTGAGGGCGGGAGTTTTGCCGCTGCTGCCAGAGCCTGTGGTTCTGATCCTTCGACAGTGAGTAAAGCGGTCAACCGGCTGGAAACGCAATTGGGCTTGACGCTGTTTCAGCGATCAACCAGGCAATTAAGTATCACGACAGCTGGACAGCGTTATGCCAGTACTGTGCGGCAGATGATGCAGGACCTCACCACCTGTGAGCATGAGCTGAAACATCTGAACGACTCGCCGGGTGGCACGCTGCGGATCAATGCGGCGGTGTGTTATGGTCATTTGTATTTGCGACCGCTGCTGCAGTCCTTTTGCCAGTCCTATCCGGCGATCAGGTTGGAACTAGAGATCAATGATCTGCACGTGGATATCATTGAAAACAATATCGATATAGCTTTGCGCACCGGCTATGTCAAAGACAGCCGTTTGGTGGCGAGGCGTCTTAGTCCGATGGATTTTCTGCTTTGTGTATCACCGCATTATCTGGCAGCCCATGGTATGCCCAGCTGTGCCAATGACTTTGAGCAGCACAGCTGGATTGGCTTTCGGATAAAACAAACCCAGCAGCTGCAACCGATTTTTCTTCCCGATGCGTTGGGTGAATATCAGCTTTATGAGTTGACGCCCCGCCATATCACCGATGACGGAGAAGCAATGGCGCATATGTGTGCTGATGGGCTTGGGTTTGCGCAGTTGCCGCATTTTTTGGCTAAAGCCGGTTTGGAAAGTGGGGAGTTGGTTTCGCTGTATCGCTATTACCGTCCGCCGGAACCGGATAATGGTGTATTTGCGATTTATCCTAAGCGTGATTATTTACCCGCGCGAGTAAGAGTGTTTATTGAGTTCATCACCGCAGCTTTGGAAGCGCAAGGGGAGAGTGCAAACCACACCTGGGCAGAGCGTCAGTCACCAATACGCTAGTGATGTAATCAAGCTTTGGCTGGCAAACATTGGAAGGCAAGCGGCAAATCCAGCGTTTGGCTTTCGTTGTTGCGCAAACAGTTTTTAGAGCGTCTGTCCGTTTCCAAATTATTTAGTTGACCAACTAAAGCAAAATTTGATTTTAAGTGCAGCATGCCGACTGAGTTTTTAACCATCATCCTGAGCGTGGTTACCGTTAGCTTGCACAAGCAAAGTTGCTGTCATTGCAGTTATTCGGTACGTTCAGTGGGGTTGCTTAATCGTTTCGGCAACATCGGTTGTCATCGCGCAATAGTTTTTAGCCGGCAGTTAAACGTGATTCAAACCGTTGGCGTCTAGCGCCAACGACCCGGGTGGTAGTTTGGTGTTTTCGCCATGCTTTCACGCATTTTTAAATTGCACAGGACGCGCCATTTTGCGGCAATGTTTATTAACAAAAAACGGCCTGCTGCCGGGCTCCAAACCTAAGCGGTTCGTTATCTGTGCACTTGGCGTTGGTCTATAGGAGATCCTTTGTTAATCATTGCTTCATTGTTACTTATCCTGTGCGGGCTAGTTCATTCGATCCTTGGTGAGCGTTATATATTGATCCGCCTGTTTAAACGTGAAAATTTGCCACATATTTTCGGAAGTGACCAATTTACCAAAGGTACTCTTCGCTTTGCATGGCATATAACAAGTTTGGCTTGGTTTGGTTTTGCGGCTCTTTTAGTGTTGCTGCCAGATTCGAAAATACTGCTTTTTACCGTCAGCGTTGTATTTGCTGTGAGTGGTATTTTTTCGGCTTACTTCACAAGAGGTAAGCATTTATCATGGTTGGTTTTTTGGGCTATCAGCGCATTGACACTAGCAAGTGCGGTTAATGGCTAGTATATCGTGCGTGCAGCGGACGTTATGCACTGGAGAAACAATGGACATTCGGCCTTGTGAACCAAGAGATGTCGAGAAAATTTGTGAAATATATAATTACTACATAACTAATACCCTGATTACCTTTGAAGAAGAGCCTCTGTCAATATCCGAAATGTCACA
>JAHJNE010000226.1 GCA_018820995.1 Gammaproteobacteria bacterium
GCCAATGAATCAACAAAAACGCATCGCTATTTTATCCAGACTGCGCGATGCCAACCCAACGCCGACGACCGAACTTGAATACAGCTCGCCATTTGAACTGTTGATCGCCGTGTTGTTGTCAGCGCAGGCGACCGATGTGGGGGTGAATAAAGCGACTAAGGCACTATTCCCTATAGCCCGCACGCCACAAGCGATGCTGGATTTAGGCGTTGATGGCCTTAAGCACTATATAAAAACCATTGGTTTGTTTAATACCAAAGCGGAAAATGCCATTAAAACATGTCGCATGCTAGTGGAGCTGCACGGTGGCAAAGTTCCGGAAAATCGTGCGGCATTAGAAGCTCTACCCGGCGTTGGCCGTAAGACGGCTAATGTGGTGCTGAACACAGCCTTCGGCTGGCTAAAAGATAACGAAGGTAGATACTTTATCGCTGTCGATACTCATATTCAGCGCGTCGCTAACCGCACTGGCTATGCCAAGGGCAAGACGGTTGAAGAGACTGAGCAAAGCATCATCCGCAATACGCCGAACAAGGAGGAGTTCATGTTCAACCTGCACCATTGGCTCATTCTGCATGGCCGGTACACCTGTGTGGCACGTAAACCCAAATGCGGTTCTTGTATCATTGAAGACCTTTGTGAGTTTAAAGACAAAACAGAATAAGCAAAATCTCCCCTTTAAATTCAAGTTAAAATATTGAAACTAATAGTCATCTTTAAGCTGAATGCTTTCAAATTTAGTGAGAATAAAGTCCACGGAGTATAAGGCGGTAGTTTTAAAACTTATAATACTCATCAAATTCTCCATAGCAGATGTTCACGTTAGTGAATTCTGCCCTGAGTTAAATTCGAACAAGTTATTTTTATATTTTTAGCAACGTGCCGATAGAGTCTTTGTTAAAATACTAATATTCGAAGCGACTATTACCGGCTCTCTGCTTAAAATAAGAGGCTTAGTGCAAGTAAGCTGCTAGCCTCTCCTAAGGTTGGGCTTATTCTATTACAGATTGGAATTGATGCCAGTTCCCACTTTTAACACCATCCCAAACCAAGCTAATATCACCGCTATAGTTAATGGCTATTTCTTGCCACATCACATTATGTTTATTTTCACTTGCGGCAAATGTCGGGTTTGAGTTACAGGTGCCCTCTTTGCATCTTGCAAGACCTATTCTCCGCTCGAATGCGTCCCTAATGTCCCAAACAATCACTCTCTCACCATTGCCTGCAATCACCACATCGGAGTATTGTCCTTCACCCACAACGGTAGGCAATGACCAATTTCCAGCTATTTTGTTAGAAATAGCTATAGGGTTATCAGTACCAAACGCCCCTTGCTCCCAGACTAGGGAAGTTTCTCCATTATTGCTCATCTCTACTCTGGGACGAACAGACTGCTTAGATATCTCATCAAATGCGACTTCTCCGATCCATTGACCATCTAAAAATTCGTTTCGCATAGCTTGCCAAGTACCAACAGCATTTTTCTCATTGCTACGCGACCACACTACAAGAGCATTTCCTTCGTCACTAATCGCAGCATCAATACCTGAAATTTGGTAAACTTCGCCGTTTATTTGGGTTGGTTCACGCCATTTGTCGTCTGAACGTATTGAGGCGAAAATTTTATATTCTTGACCTGTGGGCCGTTCCTGCGTCCACACTACAATAGCCCTACCGTTATCACTCGTAGCCATTGATAAAGACCGAACCCCTCTAAGGCCAGCTATATTTGTTTCATTCCAAAGCGATCCATTGCGCTCCATTACTACGATTCTATCGTCGCCGTTGCCGGAGTTTAAGAGGCTAGCTACGACTGCATAACCATCATCATTAACAGCGGTGGTGTTTGGGTATCGTGCTCCTGCAAATGTCCAAGGGCTTTTCCATTCTCCATCAACATACTCCAATACAAAGGTTTGTTTCTCATCTCCCCAATTCTCCCAAGTTATGATCACATCACCGTTATTACTCATGGCAACATCAGGAGAATAAACACTTGGGGTTGTACTTATTTTTCGAGGTGAACTCCATTCACCTGCACGCCTTTCAACCATGTATATTTCATATTGACTTATAAATTGGTTATAAGACCAGTGCACTGAAACTATATCGCCGTTATCGCTTATAGAAGTACTAGAATCGCCACCATCCTCCCAGAAGTAGATTGGATCTTGCCACTGACCTAACGTCGTAGTGAAACCAACAACAAAGTGATCATCTAACGATACACCATCTTTTGACTTCACAATCTCGTCGATGGTAAGTAGGTACTTAGTATCACCAAATAGTTTTTGCGTTGGGTAGACTTCAAGCGTTTTACCGTTGACGTTCACTTTATCTATCCGCCAGTTAAGACCAGACTCTGTAGCCAATGTAATTGCACTTTCAACACTTGCAGCATCGATCGGATCATTAAATGTCAGGACTAGTGGCTTTATTCTATCAACATCACTTGTTAAATCGGCAGGAGTTGATGTCATTACTTTAAACAATGCCCGGACATTTACATCCACACTATCGTTCGAAGATAACGCTCTACTATCTGTAACAGTTAGCCGAAACGTCACTACTTGATTGGTCTGAATGTCAGGCGCAAAAAATGTTGGCTCCAGTGTAGTGGCCCCCATAAGCTCAACTGATACACCCGCAGTCTGTTCCCACAGATATGTCAGATTCGCCCCATCTGGTGAATGCCCAGCACCTAAAAGTGAAACTTTCAATAATTCATCTATTTGTATATTTTCTCCTGCTTTGGCTATGGGTGGAAGCTTTTGTGTTTCTGTACTTGAGCCACCACAAGCAGACAAAATAAAAATACTAAAAATGACCCATATTCTTCCGATGTTATTTTTTGAAAACGGCATAAATTCCCTTTTGTGTTTATATGGAAGCACAGCGCAGCATATGTTTAAAGTTCCGGGACAATATACACATCTGAAGAGAATGTTCAATTTTTTATAAAAGTAAAAAGGTTATATTATTCACACACAACACCATCTTTTAACTTTCGTTAAATTTTAACTCTGTTATTGCATTTAGTTTTAACTCGCAACCGAAGAGCTGAGTTGGTGCGCGTTTAAAGCTATTCAAATTTGCATTGATGCTGAGTTTCTTAATTAAGCACACTTAAGCTGAGGAACCGTAAGACAATAACCTGTCGATTTATTTGGTGAAAGCCGCTAAAATTTCACTTGATGACTTTTAACAACTTAACTGGTTGTAACCTATTTATATCAGATGAGCAAAAGGCAAAATGGCTAAATCTATCATGATCTACTTTTGCTCTCTTTTGGCTGGCCAACTATCGCCGTTGATACCCATATTTTTCGTGTCAGCAACCGGATGAATTTTGCACCTGGTGCCAACGTCGATCTGGTTGAAAAGAAGTTACTTAAAGTGGTGCCGGCTGAGTTTACACTGGACGTTCACCATTGGTTGATCTTACACGGACGCTATACCTGTATTGCCCGCAAGCCGAAATGCGGCAGTTGTTTGGTATGTAGTGGTCAACTAATTTTGGCCACTTCGTTGTA
>JAHJNE010000227.1 GCA_018820995.1 Gammaproteobacteria bacterium
ACACCACCAAACATTTGCTGTTTGACGATGACTGCAGTTTCGAGCATCAACGCGACTCTTTGCGCTTCCAGGCGTTTGATATCTTCAATTAACGCTATAGCGACGGTTTTTTGCGCTTCAAACTCTTCAATAAATGCATTCATATGCTCAGTGGTGGCATCTGATTTCTCAAGCTTTTTCATTTGCTCGACGCTGGCTTTGATTTGTTCCATCTCAACTTTAACCGCAGCAACGTTTTGGCGCAGTGCTTGCTGTTTTTCGGCGACCGGGTCAATGCGTCTATTGATGTTTAAGGTTAAAGAGCTTTCTGACGGTGAACCAAGGACACCACACTTAATGCCTAAATCTAAATAAAAATGGCCACCGACCACTTTGCCGGTCAGTTTATCCTCAGGCCCTGCCACCGCCATTCTGGCAGATACATCACAATGGTTGATCTGTTTGACGGCGTGGAAATCGCCTTCACACTCAACTTTTACATATTGTGCGAGTGTACAGCGGATATCACCTTTGGCTTTGACCATGGTACTGAATTGTTCTTCATCGGTTCCTGGATTTATTTGATGGCCAATGATAGAGCCACCAATAGAAATATCACCACCGGACTCAACTAATTCACCTTCAACAGTACCTTTGATAAATACATTACCACCGGCGATGACTTTCATGCCTTCGGTCACGTCACCATTTACAATAACTGCGCCCCGAAACTGGATATGTCCAGTTGATAAATCGACCTTTTTTACCGCATAAACTTCATCAACGGTCGCCCCGGCATCCAGAATACGTGGCATCCCGTCGCGGGCAGCAACCAGTAAATCCGGATCCGTTGCACTGACTTCAACGCCTTCGCCATTTTGCCATTCAATCTGCACTCCCGGCAGCGCCAAAGTAACTTCACTACGCACATTAATGCCATCAACGCCTTTGGTTGGCGGCAAGCGACGTACAACGCCCTGTCCTAGTTGGACGGCAGGGATCACCCCAAAATCACGTAAATCTGAGCGGCTATTGCTGCTCATTACGGGTTTATTCACCCGTACCGCCATTCCTGCAACTAACGCTTCAAATCTGGCATTTAAACCCGGCTGCATAATACGCCCAACGGCGATAATCTGTGTCGTTACCACACCAGGTTCAGCGCGACTGGCAGTCGACACCACGTGAACAATCTGCTCTTTTTGAAAGCCGAAGCTGACACCATATTCTTGTGCAGCTTTAACCAATTCATTGGCAGAAATCGGCGTACCGCCCCATGCGGCAATAATGGTTGCACTGGCAGTCATTGCATCCGGTGCAATTTCCAATTTGAGTTCAGCATTCTTTCTTAAGGCGATCTTCCGTTGAATACGGTAACCGTCGGGGATTTTTTGTTGTTTTAAATCAGATTGCAGAGCCTGATAATCGGCGAGTAAATTGGTAAGCTGATCACTGACCATAAAACAACGTCCAAAACCAGCTTCTGCCATACCTTCTCGAACCAAGGCTGGTGTCAAAGGCAAAAGTGTAACCATCACGTCAATAATGATCGTGTCTTCGTTACGACTAAATTGCATCGAAATAGAGTTCACAGCGGGATCACAACTATAATCATAATTACTGGGTACTGAAGCAAATTTTGACAGGAAACGCAAGTGATTGCTTAAAATCAGTTACTTTTATGCAAATATTATGAACTGAAAAGGGATTTAGATCGCAAGCAAAGAAAGCGTGAGTGATAACTTAAAACCATGGCCAAAAAGAATTTAGTCCCAATAAAAAAATCGCCGCAGCGATTTCTTTATTTAACATGCCGGACTGTGTTCCGGTGTTAATAATGTGTCTTAGATGTAGTTTTCCTGATGTACCCGGATAAACAAATCGGTCCCTATTTTGGTATAGTCAATTTTGTATTCTTTATTGTTCAACGCTTGTACAAATAACAATGTTTTCGTCTCGCCAAACACATCACTACTGCCAATATCGACTAAATCCATATAACGCTCTTTAGCTTCAACCCGATTCGCAGGAACTTCTTCAGTGAAAATTTTCACACCAGTGCGGGATACGATAACAACTGGATCGGTCTCATTGTTGATAATGACTAGGTCAAGTTTTTTTTGTTTGTGAATGACAGTATTGCGCCCGCTCACCAGAAACGGTCTTTCGTATGTACTCATATTTGGATTCACCATCGTTTGGCTTATGTATGACTGCATTATGATACAGGCAGAAAAATGTGTCTAGGGTCATAATACCGCGGTCTACTAGCGGCACCCTCCCTTTATTGTAGCAGCTGGCCTGTAAACAGCTGCTCTGTATTGTTCATATAGATCAATCGACTTCGATTTACAACCCGACAAAAATCAGCAGGCGCTAGCGGTAAGCATTCGGCAGGGATAAACAATTCAGCCCCCAGCAACACCGATAAATGTCGCATTCGATGTGCAAACATTGCGAGGACACCGTGATAGCGGACGGCTCCGACATAAAAATCCCCACTTTCCAAAATCATCTCACTGGGACAAGTCCCGGTAGGACAATTTTGGCGTAGGGCCGCTATAAGTAGAGATCGTTGTTCAATCAACAACTTGACGGCAAGTCGTAATGGTAAATTGGCAAGAAATGCCGGGTAATGAGTTACTTTAAAACTGACAAAGCTCAGTTCACCGACTTGATTTAACTGGGGAACGCTGGCAAATGAAAAAGCCTGCCATGGCAACATCCAGCTACCACGCCGATGATGATAACAAACACCTTGTTCATTCAACTCGACTGCATAATAGGGTTCGGTCATTTTGCTGTAACCAACAAAAATCGCCAGTGACAATAATAGAAACAGCAATACCCATCCTTGCATCGAGGTCAGATGTGGAGCAATTGCTAACAACAATATAAGAATGACAAACACCAAAGCGGATGAAAGCAATAATGCTCCTCCACCTTGTCCGCTGCGGCTTCGATATAGATAACGCATTGGTTCAACCTGAACGATTTAGATAATAGAGCGTGAAAATAGTCATTAATATGGTCCACACCACATAAAACCTAATCATACGACAACGTTCACAAGGTTTTTCTGCCATGATTTCCTCCAACGATACGACCAACGCCGCCAGCCATGCGACAACTTAAACATCCACTGGCGTGGCTTTTCCATACAATACCGTACTTTAATGTTATCTGATATGAACCGGAGTCGAAGTGCCTCAGCAACCAACCCGCATTATTCTAGTAATTTTAGCTGCATTGCTCGGATTTATAACCTACGTCTGGCTTTCCAATGGTACTGAAGCTCCCAAAATGCGGGGCGGCAACAATGAAATTACCGTCAAAACAGCAATTATTGCCAGTGCGGATTTGAAACGAGAAGTCAAAACGCTTGGTACCGCATTAGCCTATGATTCAGCCAAAATTGTTACGGCCACCAGTGACTATTTAACTTTGCTGCATATCAACGAAGGCCAGCCGGTTAAAAAAGGCCAACTGCTGGCACAACTTAACGATACTGAAGAAAAAGCCAGAGTCAACGAGCTTAAAGCTTTACTCAATGAGCAAAAACGTCAACTCGCAAGATTGAAAAATCTGACGCGCACTCAGGCTAGTGCGATTTCGTTGCTGGATGAACAACAAGCAAAAGTGAATGCTACACAAGCGCAATTAGAAGCGGTACTGGCAAGACTCAGTGAAATGCAAATAAAAGCGCCTTTTGATGGAGTACTGGGTTTACGCCAGGTCAGTGAAGGCGCTTTTATTTCAACCGGCACCGTATTAACCACCTTGGATGACATTTCGGTGATCCGGGTAGAATTTAACGTTTCAGAACATTACATCGCCGATTTAAAAGTGGATATGCCGCTGGCGATTACCAATGTCGCTTATGGGCAGACTAAATTTGTTGGCAAAATTAAAGCGATGGATCCCCGGCTGGATCCCGTCACACGCTCGATTAAAGTTCATGGCACTGTCGACAACAGTGACTTGAGACTCCGTCCGGGTATGCTGCTTAATGTCACCGTCGAACTGGCTAACACTCAGGTGTTACAAGTTCCGGAAAATGCCATAGTCCCGTTGCAAAACCGCCAATATGTATTTGTAGTCGGCAAAGACGACAGTGTAAAGCAAGTTGAAATTACTTTAGGTCAAAGGGTTCCCGGTAGTATTGAAGTCCTTTCTGGCTTGGCTGAAGGTGACGAAGTTATCGTTGAGGGCACACAAAAACTACGCACCGGTATGATCATCACTCGAGTGGGGCAATAAGCATGTGGTTGTCAGATGTTTCTGTAAAAAGACCAGTATTTGCCACCGTTATCAATTTAGTCTTGGTGATTTTCGGTGTTGTCTGTTTCACCATGTTACCGCTGCGCGAATTTCCGGATATTGACTCACCCGTCGTGACTATTAGTACTGACTATCCGGGGGCTTCGGCCGAAATTGTCGAATCCAAGATCACCCAGCCGATTGAAGATATGATCAGTGGGGTTGAAGGTATAAAAAACATCAGCTCCAACAGCCGGGTTGGTCGCTCGAATGTAACCATTGAATTTAATATCAACCGTGATATTGACGCTGCTTCGAACGACGTGCGTGAGCGTGTATCACGCGTGATGGATAACCTGCCCGATCAGGCTCGCCCGCCTGAAGTCTTTAAGGCAAACAGCGATGACGATACGATTGCCTGGTTTTTACTGTCCAGTGAGACGATGACCAACCTAGAACTCACTGACTATGCCGACCGTTTTATCACTGAAAGGTTTTCAGTCGTCGATGGAGTCGCACGGTTGCAAATAGGTGGCGAACGTAAATATGCCATGCGGATGTGGCTGGACAAAGATGCAATGGCCTCGCGTGGTGTCACAGTACAGGATATTGAAAACGTCCTTCGCAATGAAAATGTTGAATTGCCTGCCGGTAACGTCAAATCAACCGAACGAGACTTTATTGTACGGGTGGTACGAACCTATAAAACTCAGGATGATTTTCGACGACTGGTGATTAAAAAGGGCGAAAACAATTATTTGGTTCGGTTGGGTGAAGTCGCCGAAGTGATCCTCGCCTCTGAAAACGAAGAAAGTGAATTTCGAAGCGACGGAAAAAATGTGTTAGGGATTGGTATCATCAAACAATCTAAGGCAAACACACTGGATGTTGTCAGAAACGCCCGGGCTGAAGCAGAGCGAATCAAAGCAACTTTACCTGCTGGCACGACGATCACCAGAAGTTATGATTCGTCGGTGTTTATCGCTGAGTCAATCCACGAAGTGTATACCACGCTTGGGATTGCCTTGTGCTTAGTAGTGATTGTTATTTTTGCCTTCCTTGGTAATTTACGGGCAACTTTTATACCGGCCGTCACAGTGCCAGTGGCATTAATCAGCGCTATTTCGGTACTTTATGCCCTTGATTTCTCAATTAACTTATTGACGTTACTGGCACTGGTGCTGGCTATCGGTTTGGTCGTTGATGACTCGATTGTCGTCTTGGAGAATATCTATCGACGGATTGAACATGGCGAAAATCCGCTTCTGGCGGCTTACAACGGCAGTCGGGAAGTTGGTTTTGCCGTCGTTGCTACAACTCTGGTGCTGATTTCGGTGTTTGTACCCCTTGTATTTATGCAAGGTGATCTTGGTAAATTGTTCACCGAATTTGCTCTGGCAGTAGCGGCAGCTGTGGCATTCTCATCTATCGCAGCCTTAACACTCACGCCGATGCTATGCAGTAAAATGCTTAAACATGAAAAGCGTGAAAGTAAATTCAGTGCATTTTTACACCGCCGTTTTGCGACTATCGAAGCAGGCTACCTGACGCAACTTAAGCAAGTCACAACCCAAAAATGGCCAACCTTTGCCGTCCTTGCACTGTGCTTTATTGCCAGTGTGATGTTAGTGAAAATTCTCCCGGCAGAATTGGCGCCACAAGAAGACCGCGGTACATTTTATGTGATGATGAGCCCGGTCGAAGGAGCCAGTTACACCAGTAACAGCAGGAATATGAAGCTGATTGAAGATATCCTGCTGCCCTACTACGAAAAAGGCGAGTTAAGCCGTTTGCTTATTCGCGTTCCTGGTTTTGGCAACTCTGGTGGTGTCGCCATTGTTGGCAGTGAAAACTGGACCAACGGTGAACGCCGTACGTCAGAATTAATCCCAGAAATAAGTGGGAAAATCAATCAATTGTCAGATGTACGCGCTTTTATCAATCAACGCAGTGGTTTAAGTGGTGGTCGCGGCGGTGGTGGCCGTCCAGTGCAGTTTGTAATGCAAGGCAATACTTATGAAGAACTGGCCCAGTGGCGCGACATCGTACTTGCCAAAGCGCAACAAAACCCCAAATTGCTGATGCTCGACCATGACTATAAAGAGACCGTACCGCAAATTCTGGTCGAAATTAACAGTGAACGGGCTGCTGATTTAGGGATTTCTGTCGGTGTGGTTGGCCGGGCACTGGAAGCCATGCTTGGCGGCCGGCGTGTGACAACCTTCCTCGATCGTGGTAAAGAATACGATGTCATCCTTGAAGGCGCAGATGATGATTTCAGTAAACCGGACAATATTTCCAATGTTTATGTGCGTTCGGCGGCAACCAATCAGCTCATTCCATTGGATAACCTGGTGACACTGCGCGAAGAGGCAACATCATCAACATTAAACCGCTACAACCGGATGCGTGCTATTACCATCTCAGCTAACCTTGCTCCGGGTTACAGTTTGGGTGAAGCCCTGGAGTTTCTTGAAAACACAGTTCGAAGTGAAATCACGGCCAATGTCGGCATTGAATATAAAGGCGAATCGCTCATGTACAAAGACAGCGGTGAATCGACAGTGCTTATTTTCGCTTTAGCGTTAATCATCACTTACCTTGTACTCGCAGCTCAATTTGAAAGTTTTATCCATCCGCTGATTATCATGCTCACTGTGCCGCTTGGCCTTGCCGGCGCGTTAGGCGGTTTATATCTTGCGGATATGACGTTAAATATCTACAGCCAGATAGGTTTGGTGATGATTATCGGATTGGTCGCAAAAAACGGTATTTTGATTGTCGAATTTGCCAATCAATTGCGAGACAGTGGCGTTGAATTTGCGCAGGCGATTCATCAAGCGTCAGTACAACGATTACGCCCTATTGCGATGACCGCTTTTACTACCGTGATGAGTAGTATTCCTCTGATTGTCACTTCGGGTCCGGGCTCAGAAAGTCGGATGGTGATCGGGATGGTTATTTGTGCCGGTGTTGCATTTGCGACTTTGCTGACGTTGTATGTAGTACCGGTAGCCTATATGGCTCTGGCGCGACATACCCGCTCCCCTGAGTCAATTGCCAAAGAGTTGGAAACTCTATTGCAGGAGAAAAACCAGAGCAGCAACTAACACAGCTTTTCACTTTGCTGCATGCGCCCTTGTTGTGATCTGAAAAACAGACTGGCGCGTTAAATGGCCTGATAGCGTTCGCATTATCAGGCCATTTTCATTCTGGCGATATTGGCGTAATTTTGGATACAGCCTAAACTTTAAATTAGTCGGGTATGACAAGGATTAGCGCAGATGATTGATGCACAGCGCAGCAACCAAAAATGGATTTTCTGGTTACTTTTAATCACCGCGACCATCTATTTAGTAATGACGTTGAATTGGGTCCTGACAAATCAACAGCAACGTCAAAAACTGGACACCACTCTTGATATCTTGCCATTGTTACTGCCCGTTCAGCAGTTAACACAACAGCTTCAAACCGAACGCGCGATGTTTGCCGGTTTTGCGACAACACAGCTACCCTTGCGTCCTCCACTGGAACTTCAACAATTACAAACTGATGCCGCCTGGCGTGATCTGGATTTGTTTATTATCAACAATCTGGCGATAACTCAGACAGCCGCCGAATATTTGTCGGCGTTTCCAAAACAGCAAATGTTGGTTCAAATTCGGCAAAGCGTTTATGACCAACAGATCTCAAGCACTGAAGTTAAACGGGCTTATAGTCGCTTATTACACCCTTTGATGGATTTAGCAGAACACATCCAGCTAAAAAATGAACTCTCAGGGCTGACAAAACCACTGTCAGCCATTGTGGCGCTCACCGAAGCGATGGAGCGCGCCGGGCAAGAACGCGTAACAATCCTGGTCGCCTTTGCTGAACAACAGATGTCAGCAAGTCGTTATCAAAGTTATGTCATTCTGGTGAATGAACAAATGGATTATTTACGGCAATTTTCTGAGTTAGTTTCATCTGAGCTCCAGCAACAATGGCGTGTGGTGCAATCACAATATGAAAATGGTGCTTTTATTGAGTTACGTGAGCAAGCATTGGCTCAAGAGTTTAATGGTGATGTGAGTCTGTGGTTTTCATTAGCTAATGCCCGGATTGATAACATTTATCAATTGCGCCGGACGCTATGTGTACAGTTGATACAACAATCGCAATCTATCGACAAACAACTAAATAGCATATTTCAGCAATTATTGTTGCAACTGCAATGGCTACTCATTATTTTCTTGCTCCTTGCCTGGCGTCTATACCGCCTTTATTACGCTATAAGACCACAATTAAAGCCAGTCAGACCTTCTCCTGGTTTTAACTGACTGATCTACTGCCGTCATGGTCGATTATTTGTTAGACTGCCAGCCTTCCGGCGACACTGCGATATCGCAGTTTAGATTGTTGCAGTAAAATGCGCGTTTTTGATTTTTTCAGGGCTGAATGTCAAGGTGTCTATCCAACCACTGTTATGTTGTCGTAACTTAAGCTTCTTTTGGCGCCAACAAGTTGGGTTACAGCATATTGATTTAACCGTAAACTCTGCAGATCGTGTTGGTATTATTGGGCCAAATGGCGCTGGTAAATCGACATTATTAAAACTATTGGCCGGCTTATTACGTCCTTACACTGGCGAAATTCTGCTCGAAGGCAAACCTCTTTCGAAATTCTCCTTGCAACAAAGAGCTCACAAACTAGCACTTTTAGCTCAGGATCCCGAAGTTTTGACGACAAGTACGGTACTTGATTTAGTGGAACTTGGTCTACTCCCCCACAAACAGCTATGGCAACGCACAAATAGCCACGATAGAACCCGCATCAAAGAAGTGTTAAAACAGGTCGGACTTAGTGATAAAGCAGAGGCAGCAGTGAATAGTTTGTCTGGAGGTGAGCTACAGCGTGCCCAATTTGCCAGAGTCCTCGTTCAAGGTGCGCAGCTTCTATTGTTAGACGAACCCACCAATCACCTTGATGTCCAATACCAGCATCAATTGTTGCAAAGTGTCACCAGTTCAGATTTAACATTAGTTGCCAGTTTTCACGATTTAAACCTCGCAGCAAGCTACTGCAACCGATTGTTATTATTAAAAAATGGCGAAGTGATGGCCTGCGGCACACCAGAGCAGGTATTACAACCACAACTAATCCAAACTGTATTCGGCCGCGCTTGCCTGGTCGATGAAAACCCTTTTGATGGCAAACCCAGAATCACCTTTGCCCCTGGAGCAGCCCAGTGACGAAGTACTTGTATTCAATTCGCTGGTTGCTGCTTTTACTGCTGCTAATTTTCAGCTGTGTTTGGTGCCTGAACACCGGCGCCGTTGCTCTGAATTGGCAGCTGTTGTGGCCTTGCATTTTCACTGAATGCCATGCTTTGACAGAGCAACAAATTTTACTGGAACTGCGTTTGCCGCGCATATTACTCGGTCTTGTCGCCGGCGCGGGCTTAGCCTTGTCAGGTGCATTACTACAAAATTTAAGTCGCAATATGCTGGCTGACCCATACCTGTTCGGCATCATTTCCGGTGCCGGCCTTGGCGCCACAATAGCAACTCTCTTTTTGCCACAATACGCCATTGCACTGCCACTCGCCGCATTTGCCGGCGCGTTGCTGGCGATGGTGCTGGTACTTGGGTTTGCCACTTTAGGTGGCTGGCGACGACTTGATACTGTCGTTTTAGCCGGCGTTGCCGTCAGTTTTTTACTAAGCGCAGTGACATCATTATTGCTCTATCAAAGCGAAGCCTTTGCCGCCAATAGAGTGATGTTCTGGCTGATGGGTAGTTTAGCCAGAGCAGACTATCAGGCATTGGCGATCATCACCCCCTGCCTGATACTTTGTTTTGTACTTGGTTGTTTGTTTCGCCGCCAGCTTGACGCACTGCAGTGGTCTGATCAAACAGCACACAGCCTTGGCGTTGCAGTCTTACCTGTGCGCTTGTTATTTTTACTGCTGACCGCAGCCCTGACCGCTTGTATTGTGGCTTATTGTGGCGGTATAGGATTTGTCGGTCTGATGATCCCACATCTGGTCCGACTGTTGTTTGGTGGCAAAACCATCGTGTTGCTAAGCGGTAGCATGCTTTGTGGCGGGCTGTTTTTGATCTGGGTTGATGCCGGTGCCCGTACGCTTTTACCAACGCAGGAAATACCACTTGGCGTCATTACCTCGGGTATTGGCAGCCTGTTTTTCTTATTGTTGCTCAGCAGAAAAGGCAACCACACCCTGTAGTTTAAATTTTTAAAAGGTTCACTATGACGGCCCATGATGTAGAAAATTCATCCGAAGAAGCTTGCGAAACTGCGAAACCAACGGCCAGTCGTCATCAGCAACGCCAGCAAAAATTGAAAGAACAAGTCGATGAGCGCATCAATGCTGCAACCATCGATAAAGGATTATTATTAGTGATTACCGGCAACGGCAAAGGAAAATCTACCGCAGGTTTTGGGATGGTTGCCCGCAACGTTGGTCATGGTCAGACAGCCGCTGTCGCGCAATTTATCAAAGGCAGCTGGGAATGCGGTGAGCGCAACTTACTACAAAGTCATGGTGTTCCCTTCGCAGTGATGGCAACAGGATTTACTTGGGAAACCCAAAACCGCGAACTAGATAAATCTGCGGCCGAACAAGTCTGGCAACAAGCTGAGCGGTATTTGCAAGATCCAAACATCAACTTGGTCTTACTTGATGAACTCACCTATATGATCACCTATGACTATATAGCTCTTGAACGGGTGCTAGCTGCTTTGCAAAATCGCCCCGCCATGCAGCATGTGGCGATCACTGGCCGCGCTTGTCACCGGGCATTAATAGAAATGGCCGATACGGTCAGTGAAGTGCAATCAATAAAGCATGCTTTTGACGCTGGCATTCGAGTACAAAAAGGAATCGATTGGTGAGTTCAACTCTCAGTAGGAACCTAATACAGTTCTTCCGCAATCGCGGGCTATTTCGCGTGATAGTGGTGTTTCTGACCTTGTCCGTAACTCAGGCGACTGCCGAAAAAGCGGCAGCGCAACCAGCTCGGCTGGTCGTCCTCGCGCCGAACCTGGTGGAGTTAATTTATAGTTTGGGCGGTGGCGCGCAGATTGTCGCCACGACGGATCACGCTGATTACCCAGCGGCGGCATTAAGCATTCCAAGAGTCGGAAATTACGTCGGCATTCAGCTGGAAAAAGTGCTGGCGCTAAAACCTGATGCCATTTTGGTCTGGGAAACCGGCACTCCCACTGCCGACATTCTGAAAATGCAGCAATTAGGTTTAAAGGTTGTCAGTTTTAAAACCACGCAGCTTGAAGACATTGCAGATCAGCTCAGGCAATTAGGCGTCTTGGTGCAACAACAAGTTAAAGCGGAAGAACTCGCCAGCGCTTATTTACAGCGGTTAACCGACTTGCGTCAACAATATCAATCAGAAACCGCCGTCAGCGTATTCTACGAATTGTGGGATAACCCGTTATCGACAATTAGCCGTGATGCCTGGCCACAACAACACTTGAAGGTTTGTGGCGCGACAAATATTTTTGAAAATGCCAGCGCCGCTTATCCTCAAGTGGGTCTGGAACAGGTTATCGCTGCGGATCCTGCGATTATTATTCAACCAATTTCAAAAAATGAACCTCGAACTTTAGTGCAATGGCAACGGTGGCCAGAGCTAAAAGCAATAAAAAATAATCAAATAATTCAACCTGATAGCGATTTACTACACCGCGCAACCTTGCGCACGCTCGATGGAGTGGCAAGTCTTTGCCGCGAAATTTCAAAAAGCCGGCAATTTTATACTCAAGTTCCGGCAACAAGCGGCCGATAAGCTGGCTATAGTGTGCATAATCCATCGATAGGCGGAACTCAAATGAACATTCAACCAGCAGTAACCACCAGTACCAATAAAGCAAATGGCCCAGATAAAACATCCACTGAGGCGACCAAAGACAAACCTTCTGCCTCGGAATTAAAGCAGGCAAACCGACAAGAACTTAATCAGACCATCTTACAAAATCAGCTCGATATCAGCTTAAAATCTGATAACAAATCGATGACGCTGCTGTATAAAACCATAACCGCGTCAGTTGAAAAACGATTGGCTGAAGGTGAAACGGAAACGACCGGTCCAGAAAAAACCAATGCGAGTAATCCATACGGTCAGGATCAAGACACATCACCACAGGCAACCGCAGATCGGATCGTGGCTTTTGCCACCAACTTTTACGGCAATTATCGCGAGCAAAACAAAGATTTGTCCGAACAAGACGCCATGGACGAATTTATGCGTAAAATTGGCGGTGGTATTGATCAAGGTTTTGCCGATGCGAAGGATATTCTTAAAGGCTTGCAGCAACTTGAAGGTAAAGTCGCTTCAGACATCGATGAAACTTATGGCCTCATTCAAAAGGGGCTGCAAAGTTTCCGGGAAAAGACATTAGCTGACAAAGCAGAGACATCGGCATAGTTTTTTCAGCGCTGTAATGTATGGCGATATACCGGATATCAACACATCAGGCTGCTTTCGTTTCGCCTTTTATCCAGACTGAGCCGCTGCAAAAGTTATGCAGCGGTCAGCGAATAACAGTCAGAAAATAAGAATATACCATCAGAAATCAGCAATTAACTATTGCCTAACAACTATCAACGGCAAACGTAAGTAGCCAAAGCTTTTTGTACAGCCATAATACTGCCATCTTTACTAAACGTTTTGCAGATCGGTTCATCCGCGCTACTGAGCCAGATTTTTAAATCCGATTCTAAATCAAAATGCCCTTTTGTCTCAGCGGCAAACCGCACAATAGAGCGGTATGGGATCGACATATACTCTTTTTTAGACCCGGTAACACCTTGTTTATCTATGAAAATTAATCTGCGGTTGGTGAAAACAATTAAATCCCGGATGAGCTTAAATACCTGTTCCGGTTTTTCTCCATCCGCCAGAATAGTGGCGAGTTCTGTCTCTACATCTGCAACATCTACTTCTGCGGCATTTCCTAATAAACCACTAAATAATCCCATTTTATTTCCATATCTAGCCAAAAAAACCAGCTTAACTTGCGAATGAGTGCGCTTCAATAGGGTAAATGCTTGCCGTCCCAATTCAGTAATGCGCCATGATCATGGGGTTGCAAGTTTTCAGCCACCAGCCACAAACGCACCGCTGTATCATTGGCCGTTTGCAATTGTCTTAAAGGAACATTTTTGACAAATGGTGCGGCAAGCGGTGTATCCGTAGTGCCTGGATGGACGGTGACCAACTGCGTATGCGTCTGTTGTCGACGCAATTCAATTGCTGCTGTTTTCACCGCCATATTCAGCGCTGCTTTTGCCGCACGATAGCTATACCAACCGCCCAATTGATTATCTGCAATGCTGCCGACTTTTGCGCTTAATACCAATACTTTACATTGCTGCTGCAACAGATAAGGCCAGATGCCTTTGATATGCAGCATAGGCACCAAATAATTCACCCACCAACTTTGATAAGCGGAGTCGACATCCAACTGTCGGATAGATTTTTCAACGCGAACCTGCGCCTGTTGCAGCAAGCCATGACAAATAAACACTTTTTGTGGTTGATATTGCTGACAAATTTCAGCCAATGCACTGTCGAGTTGCGCCAGATTGTCGGATTGAAAAGTAAGTTGTCGCCAGACAATGTTCTCGTCAAGCGCCGCAGGTCTGAGTTGACGACTAACACCTATCGCCCGCCAGCCCTTTGTCACTGCAAGTTGTAGCAATGCCAACCCGATGCCGCTGCTCGCACCAAAAACCAGCAAACAGCCACTCAACGCGCACCACCAGATTGATCACGAAGTTCAAGTAATTTTTCAGCGGCCATTTTTCCCGCTAACCACGCGTTCTCTACACGACCACCTAAGGCCCAATCTCCCGCCAGAGCAAGCTGCATTTTACGGTCAAATAATACACCACAAGGTGCTAAAGCCGGATTGTAACTAGCGTATAACCAGCGGTGACATAAAGCTGCAGCAACATCGACGGTCCGTCCCAACACTCTGGAAAGCTCCGCAGCAGCCAGCTCGGAAAGACGTTCTGCACTCGCCTCTAATTCACGCGCACTAAAATCAGCAGTAAAATGTAATACCCACTGCTCTGGTGCGTCTGCGACGTCACGGAGGCGCGCACTTTGACGACCGGGTTTTGTTGATTGTCTGGCTATCCATCCAGCACTACCATCTTTGACAAAAATAGCATCCATCTTCACGCCAGTTGGTGTGGCTAGTTCCAGCAATACTGCCCAGCAAGGTAACAATGCATCCGTCGGAATTTGCGATAAAATCGGCGCACCAGTTAATAACTGACGGCTTTGCTGCGGCGGGCTCGTTAACAATAAAGCATCAAATCCACCATAGCACTCTCCTTGCTCGGAACAAAGTTGCCATTGCCCGTGTGAGTGACTACTGACATTACTGGTGATAAAACTTAGTTCATTGATTTTACATTGATAATGGCAATCTACACCTTCAAATAAGGGGACTAGCATCTGATGCATTGTACTGGTGCCGACATAGCGAACTTGCTGGTCGTCAGAGCGTGACAACACGCTGTTTTCAAAAACCCAAGGCTGCATTGGCCAGATTTGCACTAAACCCTGCTTGCGCCATGATTCAACCTGTGCAACAAAATCGTCATGCCTAGCGGTAAAATACTGAGCGCCCAAATCCAGACTACCGGCTAGCGCACGTTTGCTGCTCATTCGGCCTCCTGGCCCCCGAGATTTCTCAAACACACTAACCTGACACCCTTGCTGTTTCAGCACTGTAACCGCAGCTGCCGCACTCATCCCTGCTCCGATAATTGCAATATTCACCTGAACTCCTGTTTTGGTTGGCTTCAATTACTGCCAGTGGCACTAAAGCTACAGACCAGCAAATTGAAGAATGCACTCACTTCATAGTATGAATGTATTAGACTACGTTCACCTGAAGTTCGCAGATCAAACGTAAAATAACCGGAGTACCAATATTATGAGCATACAAGTTGCCACTGTCGCAGGAGGCTGTTTCTGGTGTATTGAAGCGGCATTTAATCAACTTCAGGGCGTATTGAATGCCACAAGTGGCTACATGGGCGGGCAAACAGACAACCCGAGTTATCGCGACATTTGTACCGGACTGACAGGTCATGCAGAAGTTGTGCAATTGGAGTTTGATGCATCGATCATAAGTTTCAAACAGCTATTGGAAATTCTATTTTTTCTGCATGACCCCACGACATTAAATCGGCAAGGCAACGATATTGGTACCCAATACCGTTCAGCGGTGTTTGTTCACAATGAGCAACAACAACTAGAAGTAAAGCGTTTTATTGACGAACTCAGCCAGCAACAGGTTTATCCAGATCCTATTGTCACTAGTATCGAACCTATTGACACTTTTTATCCGGCCGAGAGCTACCATCAAGGCTATGCAGCGCAGAATCCAAATCAACCATATTGCCAATTTTTAGTTCTACCCAAATTGGCAAAATTCCGTCAGCGTTTTGCTGCACTACAAAAACCTGCTTAGGTTGTTCAAGATGGGTCACACTCTTAACCTTGAAGGACAAAAAGTGTCAGCGTTATTCAGGGCGGGCAACCATAAAAAAGCCAGCTAAAGCTGACTTTTTTATGGTTATAAGTTTAGTTTATCAGTTTAATAACAAGATCAGAATGCCAGTACCTGCACTGAAACCCCAAACTCAACTCCGGCAGTGCGGTAGCCCAGATTCGTCTGGTACTCTTTATCAAATAGGTTATCCACTTTAGCCCGCAACTTAATATTTGGCTGCCACTGGTACGCTAAGCCGAGATTCCAAATCAAATAACTACCTAATTCAGGTTGTAGTTTACCGTCCCAGGTTTTGCCAGAAAAAGAACGGCTTTGATAAAGAGCGTAGCTGCTGAACGTCCAGTCTTGCCATTGCTTACTCTGATTCCAACTTAGTTTATGGGCCGGACGTTTAACCAGTTTTAAACCAGTTTTTTCATCTTTTCCATTCAGGTAGCCGTAACTGATGCTTTGTGAGGTTCCCAAAACATCAAAGTCAGCCGTCAGCTCACCACCTTCAACGGTCGCTAGCAATACGTTCTTCGCGGATTCACCACCGATAATCAAGTTGGTTAAATCGCGGTCAAACAGCACCACGTCTAAATGTAAGTGTTGCCCCTGGAAGTTTAAGCCTAGTTCGCGCGAACGTGACTCTTCCGGCTTTAACAACGGATTGCCAAAATTTGGCCAATATAAATCATTAAAAGTGGGAACTTTAAATGCTGTCCCTTGGCTTAACCGCCCAGTAAGCTGAGTGGTAAAACGATAACCACCGCTCACTTGGTAGGTATTTTTACTGTCGTAAGCAGTCACGTTATCGTGGCGGCCTGTGACATCAAATAACCACTGTTCGCCTTGAAAACCGAGGCCGGTAAACACACTTTGATTGGTTCTTTTATCTTCGGAATAATTAGGTGCGTTTTTTTTGACCAGCTCCTGATACCAGTTACTTCCGCCGATCAGGTTCCAATTTTGCGTTAGCGCAATCGTTGCCTGATAACTTGCTTCATCACGTTTTGTCTCGAATAAAGAATCAGCAACTGTCACACCAAAAGTCGTATCACGATCGATACTACGTGAAATTTTTAACTGATGATTGACGATGTCCTGCTGCAAACTCCAATCAAGTTGATGGGAATCTTGCTGGGTATTCGCTTTATCACCCCCAAAACTAGTATCAAATTCATAATATCCATCGTTGACCTGAGATTGCCACTTAAAGAATCCCAGCGCTGAATGATAATCTGCGCCCACTTTTAAGTAACTTTGGTGATAACCATCATCATCTGGATCGGCATCAATTTTGGCGGAAAAACCTTCAGCTCGCGCGGTACCTACAGAACTATAGAAGCTCAGATTATCTTGAACTTTTGCACTGCCAGACAAACTCACCTCAGCTTGGCCAAAACTACCGGCGTTGGCATTAAATTCAACTTTTTGCGCCTGGCGAGTTGTAATAGCAATCACGCCTCCCAAAGCATCGGAACCATACCAAGCAGCTTTCGGCCCACGGATCACCTCGACTTTCTCTATTAGTTCTAATGGCACCATCGCCAAAGACTGATAACCAAGTGTTGCGGAGCCGATCCGTACACCATCGAGCAGCACGAGTGTATGACCACTGCTGCCACCACGGATAAACACGCTGCTATTCTGGCCTCGCCCACCATCACGTGCAACACTGACACCGGCGATTTGCTGCAGTAACGCCGGTAAATCGTGAACTTGCCTTAAATCTATTTCGGCTCTGTCAATCACTGTCACACTAGTCAACGATGCTGACACAGGTCGCAACTGGCGGTTTGCATAAACACTGACATGTTCAATAGCGTCGTTTGCGGACACTGTCGATATTTTGTTGGCTTGGGCTGGGACGACCGGTTCAATGGCGTAGGTAAAAGTACTGAACACGGCAGTGGCCAGCATTGATAGCTTTAACATAATAACTCCATGGTGCACGCCCACCGCGTACAGTTGAGTGAAAGGACTTTTCAGGCCGGTCTCCGGGCTGCACTGCCAGACCTTGCGGGTCTGACTGAAATCTCACCTTCCCATCCAAAGACAGTGGTTTAGTGATTTCAGCCGTGAACTTCACGACGCGTGTTACCGTTGCGGGGGCAGCTCTGGATTTAAACCAGATTCCCGTTTCACTGTTTGTCACATCCGGTATTAACTACAAGAGTGAAAACAGCACCTGAAAAAATGCGGCCTCAGTGTAGCGGCCGCGGCTTGAAAGTCAATAGAAATCTAGATGGCTAACGAGGGTAGGTAAAAATAAAGTTGCTTCGTATTTGAAGCGCTCAACAAATCAACTAAATTTATTCGCGAAAGTTTTGGTATTGAAATGGTTGACCCAGTTCAGCCTGACGGATTAAAGCGATAGCTTCTTGTAAATCATCACGTTTTTTTCCGCTAACCCGGACTTCATCCCCCTGAATAGCCGCCTGTACTTTGCACTTACTTTCTTTGATTAATTTGACAATTTTGCGCGCCATATCTGCTTCTATACCCTGTTGCAGAGTAAGCAACTGGCTGTATGTTTTGCCTGAATGCACCACGCTTTCTTCTTTGAACGACCCCACTTCAAGGCCACGTTTGACCGCTTTACT
>JAHJNE010000228.1 GCA_018820995.1 Gammaproteobacteria bacterium
ATGCTCAGGCGTTAAAGTTCGGAAAATGTCACCGTACAAATGGTAAAAGCAGTTGGCACTATGGATAATTTGTTGTTGCTCAGCAGGATCAGTGATTTGATCCATCAGACCGGCATAAAACTTAATATGTTCCTGATCCAGAGCGCCATGCGACGTCAGGTAAGAAAAGGCTTTTTTCGGTAACTGCAACTTGCCGGCAATAGTCGCCGCCGCATGATCTGCCAGCGCAGTTGACGTGCCTTCCAGCACCAGTACCATGCCGAAAAAACTCAGCGGGCTGATCCGACGCACTGAGTCATAGGCATAAGCCACCATCATTTCAGTGGCGAAACCGGGTTTGCTAGCGCGGACTTGTTCTTTGTCAAAGCCGCAGTTTTTAATGTCGTTAAGGATCCATTCCTGATGACCCAATTCTTCTTCAATGTATTCAGCCACTGCATTTCGCAGCCACTCTTTTGATTCTGGCAACAGTGCGCCAACTGACATCAACAAAGGTGTGGTGTGCTTAACGTGGTGATAGGCTTCTTTTAAAAATGCAACATAATCGTCTAACGAAATATCACCGTGAAAACAGCGGCTGATGATGGGCGCTGCTAATAAATATTCACGAGCCTGACTGGTTGCTGCAACTAAATGTTGGTGAAAACTCATAACTGGTACTCCTGATTGGACGATTTGAACGTCGTCAAAAAATATTTGTGGCGCGTCTCGGTGGCTGTATGCACTCACCGCTTTAAAACGTCGCTCTGTTAAACTGGTCTATTCAAACCGCCTTCTTTAAACCACCGTCTTTAAACAAAAATTCTTTAAAGTACATTGTTAAACTAATTGTGGCGCCGCGTGTTTAACAGCAGACGGGCCTTCAGTACTGGCATACCCTGCTAAGGTAGATGAATCAAAATCCGGCCGGTATAAGGCTGCAAGTTCGTTGGCATAAAGATCGGCAATCACTGCCCGCTTCGGCCGGCCGTTTGCCGTATAAGTCCCCTGCCGCTCAGACAATGGTGAGGTCAGGCGGATAAACCGCTCGACTCTGGCATAGTCGGGTAAATGTTGATTAACGGCGTGAATAAAACTGCCGAGCTGGCTGTCCGTAATCACCGGATTGGCACAAAACAACACTGCCACGCAATATGGACGAGCATCACCAAACAACACTGCTTGTTGTAATAGACCGGTTTTAAGCAGTTCAGCTTCGACCCATTCCGGATTGACGTTACGACCTGAACTTAAAATCAGTAGATTTTTTTGGCGCCCCCAGATCAGCAAGTTGCCATTGTCGGTCTGCGCACCCAAATCACCGGTTTGCACCCAGTCTTGCGAAGCATCAGCTGGCGCACCGAAATACCCGAGAAACGGTGTTTTCACCCAAATTTCATCGGCGACTATTTTTACTTGCAGGTGCGGTAACACTTTACCCACTTGTTGCAGCTCTAAATCACTGGCATCCAAGGCATTTTTCTCCTGCAGCGCCACCACTGAGCAACACTCGCTAAGGCCATAACCTTGATAAACAGGTAAACCACAAAGCGCGGCTTGTTTTAGTAAATCTACCGCCACTTTGGCTCCGCCAACGGCGATAAACTTTAAACTTGCTGGTGCAGTCCAGCCTTGGCTAGACGCATGCACCAGGAGCTGTAATAGCTCTGGCACTAAAATTAACGTTTGAGGTTGTACTTTAGTGATCAATCCCAGCAGCAACGCCGGGTTTTCCAACCGGCTACCATTTAAACCGCGAGCTGTTTCAGGCGCGATCAATACTTCCCCCCCCGCCAGTAGCGGCGCATAAATACCGGCGATGTTTTCCAGCAAAGTCGGAAGTGGTAATAGGCATAAATGTCGGGGTTGTGCCAGATTGATCCGCTCCACCAAACTGCTGGCTACTTGCAGCTGCGAAGCAGCAGACAAACAAACGCCTTTCGGTTGGCCAGTAGAGCCGGAGGTGAAAGTGACTTTTTGTGTGTCATCTGGCGCTGCAATCTTGGCAACCACGTGACTTTGATACAGCTGATAACCGCCAAATTCGTCTACCCAGCGTACATCGCCTGCTGCTGCAAACTCAGGCGCCACCTGAAAAGGCACATCAGCAATAATTAAATCGGGAGTCACTTGTTGCAACACATGCTTCCATTGCTCGTCACTTAAGTAGGAAGGCACCGGGACCAACAGTATATTCGCGTCAAGACAAGCTAAATCTAACAATGCCCACTGCACCGAACTTTGGGCGCGAAAAACAATTCTTTTTGCATCGTACGATTGCAACCGTTGTTGCCATGCCGATACTTGCTGTTCGATTTCTGTCAGCGAATAGGTGTCGCCACTGATGGCATCGGTCAGGCAAGCCGTTTCCGGAAACTGTAAGTTCATGTTAATTCTCCTGCGCCAGACCATCGACCAGCGGTTGAGTTGGCGACCAGTATTGCCGCGTCAACTGACTCAATTTGTCTTCGGCACTGATCAGGTTGATGGCTTGAGTTAAATCCAGGTGGCAAACCATCGGATGGCTTTGATAATAAGTGCCCCAGGCACTGGCATCACCAGTTAAACGAGACGGATCGCCTTCTGCCAGGGTGCGCAATTGCAAACCATGCCGACTTAATAATGTCTGCACTTGTGGCGTTGCACAGCAAACCAGATGGCGAAAACCTGCCTGATGTAAGGCAAAAGCCGAGACGACAAACAACAACAACGTAAAATGGCGATTGGCGGCATAAAGATTACCGATCTCGGCAATCTGCGAACGAGTTGTCACCACACCGATATCACGCAACACAAAACTAATATCTGCATCAAGGTATTGTTCTACGAACAGCTTTTCAGATTGACCACCGCGCACACCGAGCACCGCTTGCAGTGCACCACGGGCAGAAACGGCCAGTAATTGCGGCATAAACTGTTGGATCTGCGCTTGGTAAACTGCGGCGAAACCCGTGGCAATAAATTGTTCTACCTGTTGACGGCGCTCGTCAGTCCGTTGCACCAGACTAACGACGGGTTGAATTTGTGGAGTTGCCAACAACTGAACTGGCATCATGGCAGACACACCCTCTGATGCTAAAGGTATTGGCATCGTGTTTGGATTTCTCACTTGGCTCGCGGCAGATGTTGCTAACGGCATAGCGACAGAAAGGGTTGCTGTGTTGGCAGCGCAGTTGAAATAAAGATCTTGCTTTGAGTTTGACACTGACATTGTGTTCCCCTGCCAATTGCGGACAGGATGAGTTTGGAATAGGAAGCTTACCGAAAACTTAAGGTTTGAATTTCTTTAGAGGATTGTCAGACCAGTTGAATTTAAGTCAGCAAATCCGCGATAGCCTCCTTACTGCGTAACACCAATACCACTCTCGTTTAGAATTTTCGTATCTATAGCGGGCTATTTTTTGACATTTCGCCTGCTGTTCGCTTTCTCCGACAGATGATTTCAAGTCAGGCGATAATCCCTTATGATAGCGGTTCAGCTTAGGTAAATTTTTACGGCACACACTGTGCTCTATCCGTAAAGTAATGTGTAGTGCAGACTTTACTGATGGGATTTAAGCAAAGCATTATTCGCGAATGTCGCTCATAAAATATGTGGCTTTACACCAACAATGATTCATCAATTACTAAGGGTTTATATGCGTTTGTTTG
>JAHJNE010000229.1 GCA_018820995.1 Gammaproteobacteria bacterium
TCCGGAGCACGGTGCTGCTTGGGAAGGATGGTCGCCGATGCCGACCATTCTGGACAATTTAATCCATGACAAAAAAATAGCGCCAACCATCACGCTTTTTATTCAAAATCAAGGCAACCGGTCAGGCGACCTTCTGAGTGAAAAGATGTCAGATTTTGTCGCGCTCGAGTTGGTCGATTGGGCCAGAAAAAATTACAATATTTCAAAAAGCACAGCAAATATCGTGGTATCAGGGCCAAGTCGAGGCGGCTTTGCCGCGG
This sequence comes from Gammaproteobacteria bacterium, assembly GCA_018820995.1. Classification (GTDB taxonomy): domain Bacteria; phylum Pseudomonadota; class Gammaproteobacteria; order Enterobacterales; family Alteromonadaceae; genus Pararheinheimera. The sequence goes on from JAHJNE010000229.1 coordinate 261, forward strand.
CTAGCACGGCACTGCGTCACTCCAACCTCATCGGTGCCGTTTTATCCCAATCCGGCTCCTTTTATTACAGGTTACAAAATGAAGAAAATTGGCCTGTGTATCCAGAGTTTGAAGGCCAGCTACTTCTTGACTATAAGCATTCCGCCAAGCTCGATATTCGCTTCTATTTGGATGTCGGCTTGTATGATCTGGGGCTAGGCGCGGTTGGGACTAATCGCCAATTGCGGGACATTCTGGATCTTAAAGGTTATCGGGTTACCTATTATCAATATAAAGGCGGTCACTCCCATCTTGGCTGGCGGCACACCCTCGCCAATGGGTTGATTTCATTGTTAGGGGAACATCAAAAATGACAAGGTATTGCAGAGATTTAACCGCAGCAGACATCTTTTGATAGCGACAAATTAATTTTTAAAACAATCATCCTTCGTACTTCGTCATGTATGTTGTTTGAAGACCTGGGGTAATTATTCTTTGAAATACACATAATCTCTCTACATAAGCTTACAAATACAATACATAAAGACAGCATCCTAATGTGCAGTTTTAAGCTAGTTTAGCAATAGGGAAATCACCACCGATATTGATTTTATTTTGTTACAGGAATGGTGGTTGTTTTATTGTTATGGGGGCTGGCGAACTTAGTACAATGGGTTCGGCCTATGCTGGTAGGCGCATATTTTATATTGGCGTTCGTGCCGTTGGTTTCTCGTTTTCCGATCCCACAGACTGAAAAAAGAAGTTATAGCGAATAAAGCAAGAACAAACTAAATGCAGAGAAGCCTTCGGAGAACCGTTCAATGATGAAGTATTTTAAAACACCGGAATCTCTGTTTGAGGTGCTGGGAGAAAAACAGACTGTGTTGGAAGTCAGCTGCATCCTATTGTTTGCTTTGTTGGGTAGTTTGATTATTTACAATGTGGCTGAGATTCAGTTTGACCATTGGCGCTCCGTTATCGCCTATATATTGATAGCGGATGTGTTGGCAGGATGTATTGCTAACTTCAGTTTCGGCACCAATGAATTTTACGCGCAGCGCCCTAAAAGTCGACTGATCTTCATCGCTATCCATATTCATATTTTGCTCATCGCATGGTTGCTTGCTGAACCAATGGAGTCAGCTTTAATCATTTGGGGGTTTACTATAGGCTCAGCATTTATCGTCAATGCATTTCATGGCAAGTCCATTCAGCTTTTTATTGCAGCTAATTTAATGTGTTACGGTATGTTTTTACTCATTTACCTGTCACTTCCAAGCTGGTTTTTAATGGTTAGCATGTTTTTTATGATCAAAGTGCTATTTAGCTTTTCAGTGGACCATTTTCCAAAACAAAGAAATACGCGTTAACACACCTCTTGTACATTGTCTTATGTCAAATTGGGGGAAATTTAGCTTTGGCGATGCTAACTTAACGCGGATTTTAGAACAAGTATCCGCGTGTAAACCGCTTGTTCGCATAGCGACACTACAGGAAATCGCAAAATCTGCATTATTTTTGGCCTCAGAAAATGCGTCATTTCTTACCGGCGCTGATTTGCAGGTTGAAAGCGGGCTTGCCCAAATATAACCGAATCCAACTTCATCGTGTTTAATTGTTCAAGGCCGGTGGCATGGCAATTATGTACTTTATTGATCGCTTCAAAGAACGCCTTATGTGTACCTTAGGTAGGTAGAACATCTTATAAATAACAGCTCACCTCCGTTGATTATTTGTAACAAAAACTGGGTGGCGTCGGCTGCAAAGGCAATTTATATTCGCTCAGTGCAGCAGTATGTGGATGAGCCATTTTTAGGGATTTTAGGAATTATGATGTCTATTAATCTAGTTAAAAGTATGAAGTACGGTGTGTTGATGGGGCTAGGGTTTTGTTTTTACACCATCATGATGTGGCTGACAAAACTGGATAGCGCCTATTTGAGTATTGGTCAGTATTTTGATATGGCAATTATTATTCTCCCTTTGGCGATAATCTCTCTTGGTATCTATCAACAAAATAAATTAAATGGTATCACCTTGTTACAACGGGTTTTTGTAGCAATTTTGATTGGGGCGGTATCTTTTGTTATCTACAATCCATTTTTGTACTTATATCATCATGTTATAAACCCTGACTGGTTCAATGCTGTGCTTGCATTAAAAGAAATAGAACTTACGAAAGGGGGCTTAGCGCAGGACTTAATTGCAGCACAATTGGAAGTGATGAGAAATTCACCGGTAGCTCAAGCCAAGATGTTTCAGTTGTCATCAATGATTGCCTCCGTATTGGTGATCCCCATTCTAATTTCGTTCATCACGTTGCTCTTCATTAAGAAAAACAACAATCAAGCAAACTAATGGAAGGTCAGTTTTAGAGTGTTTTCAAATGTAATTGTTTGAAATGAAATAGGACGTGTTTTTCAGAATCAACCTACATGCCGCCTGGTGTATTTGAAAATAAATTGTTGTACAAATAACATTTTGGAGTCATTTGAAAGTGCATTAAGTCAATTGACAGCCGGAGCTTGCGCAGTCATGAATGAGTTTGGGAAGTGCAGATTCCTTCCCTGTTATTCAAATGGAACGTGTTTGGCATCATTTTATGCCAATGGAACGAAGAAATGGAGTGTCTGAAAATGAAAAACCTGAGTAAAGACTATTTGGTTGAGTGCCAAAATGCATTGGCAGCTGAGCAGGCGCATAGTTTGTCGACGACCGAAAATTGGGCCCATGTTGATAAGGCGCGTGTCCACAAAGACTGGGATGCACTTTATCAAAATTTAGCCAAACATATTGATGCAACGCCAGTTGATGATGCGACTATTCAGCTTTTTATCAAACAACATTTTGACATAGCCTGTCGATTTTATACGCCGTCAAAAGAGGCCTATATCGGAATGGCGTTATTTTATGAGCACAATAAAGACATGAAGGATTTTCACAATGCATATCATCCTGAAATGGTCAGTTACTTAGGTAACGCTATGGTTTTATTTGCGGAGCACAATCTTTAACGCATTTTGTAGCGTTTTTTCCATCAGTGATGGGGTCGTTCATGGAAGTACCTGAGTGAAAGGTTTAATTGCCATGGATAAGCGGCTTATTTGCTGCACATTTTCAAATGAATTGGCAAGCTGACAATGAGAAACCATTGGTGGTGATCTTATATTTCAGCTGCCGCATTTTGATACGGCGGTAAAGCAGTAATTTCAGTGATACGTTAGGTGTGAAGATGAATATTGAATATGTAACAAAGGCCGAACATCAGCAGCTGCTAGATATCTGGGAAGCATCGGTAAGAGCGACGCATGACTTTTTGAACGAAAATGACTTGCAAGAGCTTAAACCGCTTATCCTTGAACACTATTTTGACGCTGTTGATTTAAGGTGTGCTAAAACCAGCAATGGAGAAATACTAGGATTTTGCGGTGTACATGATGGCAATATTGAAATGCTATTTATTTCACCTGATGCGCGTGGCAAAGGAATTGGCAGATTGTTGGCGAACCATGCGATTCGCACACAGGGCGCAACAAAAGTCGACGTTAACGAGCAAAATGAACAAGCAATAGGCTTTTATTTGCATCTTGGTTTTGTAGTAAACAGCCGTTCACCCATCGATGGGCAGGGCAAGCCCTATCCACTGCTCCATTTGGCAATATCACAATCATCCAAATTGTAATTTTAGGCACCGCAGCATTTGAAAACGAATGCCCAAGCAGTGCGCCACATATTTTATACCGGGAGTACATCCAGATTATCCACATTATAAAATCAGAGCGTCTCGAATTAATTTCATCTTCTGCCGAACATTTGCACATAGAGCTCGAAACGCCGCTGTTACTCGCTGATAAATTAAACGCTGTGGTATCGACCGATTGGCCAACCGGCGAATACGATAGGGACGCAATGGAGTTTTTTCTTTCCTGTTTCGAACAGGGGGGAGAAGCAGCCCAAGGTTGGTACGGTTGGTATGCCATTAACATCGATCCCGTTTCAGCAACAAGATCGTTAGTCGGTTCAGGCGGGTATTTCGGACCTCCAGATAGTGATGGCGTGGTGGAGATTGGTTATTCAGTACTACCAGAGTGGCAGCGCCGCGGCTATGCCACTGAAATAGTCAAAACGTTGGTTGCTCATGCGGTTCGTTTTGCAACAACCACCCGCGTTATTGCCCATACGGCTCCAGAAAATGAAGCCTCTAAAAAGGTGTTGCTGAGCAATGGCTTTACTGAAGTTGGTATGGACGAGGGGAATCTACGTTATGAATATGCTGTTAAGATAGGCAGACGATAATCTGTTTGTTCTTGATGTCGGGGCATTGGGACTTAGGAGCATTAGGGCTTCGAACGTTCAGCTCATCGAACAGTTTAAAAAAATCATTTGGGTGTTGTACGTTATTTGAACGGGTCGCTTGATTCGGTCTGATCGATTCGGGCAACGTCTATTTCGTAAAATTAATGAGTAGTAAAGGATCACTATGAAAATCATCGGAACTTTTAAAGCCAAAGACTTCAAACCGGCCGCAGTGATACCGGCTGTGCTTATTGAAACTGGTTTAGCGACGGGCGTCGCGACGATGGAAAAAGTATATGCGGGTCAAATTGAAGGCCGCTCAGCAACCTTATTTAGTTCGGCCTTTGATCCCGCTGTTGGTCTAGGTGCCTATTGTGCATTAGAGTCATTTGAAGGTTCGTTAAACGGTAAATTCGGTAAATTTAATTTCATCCACAGTGCTGCCACCAGCGGCAAAGACAGGGCCAATGAATTTTTTTCAATCGTCTCTGGCAGTGGAACTGATGAGCTTTTGGGTATTTCCGGCAGCGGTGGCATGCACATCGATACAGATGGCACACACCATATTTGGTTCGAGGTTGAAGGTCTGATATAAGGTTTTGGGGTGTCTGCAAGCGAAAGGCTGATATTGAAGCTTTCTTGCATTGCAGTACTTTAACCGTCAGTGATGAAAACAGTCGCATTGGCGGAACTTCAGCAAAAATAAACCATAGGATGCAGTCACTGATGCAGTTTTTTTATCCGCAATCTCCCCAGCGCATTGCCCTTCAGTTTGGATGTCTCTATCTGGTTACTGTTGTCGCGCAATTAGTGAGTCTCGCGTTTGGCAGAACCAATCCAGAACAGAGTTTTATTAGTATTGCGTTGCCTAGTTTGTTTTTCCTGAGTCTGGTGACTTTACCGGCCTGTTGGGTCGGGATCATCTTAGGGCGGCAAATGAACATGAGCCCGCCATTGTTGTGGTCAGCTCTGAGCAGGCAAGAGGGGGCGGCACAAAAATTGTGGCCTGCTATCGGGCTTGCAACTGTTGTTGGTCTGTTATTCGGCGCTGCACTGGTTATTTTGAGGTGGGTGTGCCAACCCTACTTGCCAGACGAGCTTCCGGCGCTCGGCCACCGCGGTGTGGTCGGAGGGCTCGCCGTATCTTTCGGCGCTGCGGTTGCTGAAGAAGTCTGGTTTCGATTTGGCCTGATGACATTACTCGTTTGGTTTGTCACAAGAATAAAAGGGCCGTCATTGCCTTCCGCTGGCCAAGTCTGGAGCGTCATTCTGTTATCCTCTATTGGTTTTGGCATCGCACATTTACCGCAGTTGATATCTTATGGGGCGTCATCGATATATGCGATTACGGCGACGATGCTAGGAAATATTATGGTTGGGACTTTGTATGGCTGGCTCTATTGGCAGCGAGGATTGTTCGCCGCGATGATTGCTCATTTTTCGGTGGATTTGATGCTGCATGTGTTCCCTGCAATCAAGCTTTAAAAAAGACCAGCAAGTTGCTGGATGCACCAATGAACGTTACTTCGATGTAAATGTGGTACCGGTTTTAATTTGTTGCCATATTGGTTATTTCCGCTCTGTTTGTATATGATTAAACTGCTCTATTCGTGTGACAAATAGCCCCCCCCCGATTGCGAAAAATACTCAGACCTATCTGGCCCTGCAGCCACGATTGTTTTGGCAAGCTCGTTTCACTCAGAGTCGATATGCAGCTGAATAAGTTGCGAAGTTTGAGAAGAGAGATGGATGAATTTCAAAGTTAGAGACACAATGCTGGTTCGTTTAACCGGGTGGATTGTTCTGGCCCTTAGCTATGCTGTTATTGGGCGATTGTCGCTGATGCTTGCGATCCCTCCTGGCTATGCAACGGCAATTTTTCCGGCAGCGGGTATTGCTGTCACCGCATTACTTTTATGGGGTTATGGTCGGTGGCCCGGGGTGTTTTTCGGCTCGTTATTACTGAATCTTTGGGTGAGTTTAGAGCAAGGAGGATTGCCCAGCACTGCGATTCAAATCGCCCTTAGCGCGGCAACAGGGGCGTCTTTGCAGGCATTCGCTGGCGCCTGGCTGATTCGTCGCTTTGTTGGTTTTCCTACCACGTTATCCAAAGAATTGGATATTTTTAGATTCATGATTTTCGCAGGCCCAGTTGCTTGTTTATTGAATGCGACTTTTGGCGCTAGTGCACTTTATGCAACTGGGGTTGTGGCTAGTTCTGCCGTTAGTTTTAGTTGGTTTACCTGGTGGATCGGCGACACCATTGGTGTGTTGATCACAGCACCGATGATGTTGATAGCCTTTGCGCAGCCACGACAGTTATGGTGGGGCCGCAGGACAGCCGTAGCCATTCCTTTGCTATTGGCCCTTTCATCGATGATTGTGGTTTTTGTATGGGCGAGTAAAGTGGAGCAGGAGCGGGTGCAGTTTGAATTTAAAGAAATTGCGACCAATACCCATGAAAAACTTCACGCAAGTTTTAATAGTTATCTTGATTCCGTAGCCTATATCGAGCGTCATTTATCAAGTTCAACGGAAGTCTCTCGTGGCGAGTTCAAAACATTTATAGAATTTGCACTGCAAACTAAACCAGGTATTCATGCCTTAAGCTGGAACCCGCTGGTGTTAAATCAACAGCGGGATAAATTGGAGCAGCGTGTTCTGGCTGAAGGCTTTTCTCATTTTCAAATCACCGAACGCAACAATAGCAAACAATTAGTCCGCGCAGGCGATCGGTCAGACTACGTCCCAGTGCTCTACATCGAGCCGATGCAAAGTAACGAAAGTGCCTTGGGTTTTGATGTCGCATCAAATACCGAGCGACAACGTGCGCTGACTCAAGCCAGAGACTCTGGGGAATCAATCGCTACGGCAAAGATTACCCTGGTTCAGGCTGGCGGTGAACAAGCCGGCTTTTTACTTTTTCGCCCCGTCTATTCTGGTTCTCCAGTAACATTAGATCAGCGTCGGCAAGCGATTCGGGGCTACGCGGTTGGCATCTTTAGGGTGGCAGGAATTGTTGATGCCATGCTGGATAATCTGCCCAAAAAGGACGTTGTTGTGAGTATCTATGATGTCAGTGATGCTCAACCTGATCACCTTTATGGCCCAACAGACATCAGCACAGTGAATACAATTGAATATTCTCTGGATATCGGGCAAAGGCGCTGGCTGGTGCAATTTAGGCCATCACCAACTTATTTAACTAAGTACCGTAGTTGGCAAGCATGGGGTCTTTTGGTCGGCGGTTTGTTGTTTACCAGCTTACTTGGCGCA
>JAHJNE010000230.1 GCA_018820995.1 Gammaproteobacteria bacterium
ATAGCACTCAGGAAAAACTGTCGTTCGCCAGTCCATTGGTGTACCCGCAATTTGCTGTGTTAGACCCAACAGTGACGTTTAGCTTGCCGCCAAAACAAGTGGCGAATGGTGTGGTGGATGCGTTTGTGCATGTGATGGAACAGTACATGACCTATCCGGTAAACGCGGCGGTGCAGGACCGTTATGCGGAAGGCTTGCTGCTGACGTTAATCGAACAAGGCCCATTGGCGCTCAAAGATCCGCAAAACTACGATGTGCGTGCCAATGTGATGTGGGCAGCGACGATGGCGCTCAATGGGTTGATTGGTCAGGGCGTACCACAAGATTGGGCAACGCATATGATTGGTCATGAACTGACGGCTGTCTATGGCCTCGATCACGCCCAAACTCTGGCTATCGTACTGCCAGCGCTGTTGCAACAACAACGGGTGCAGAAACGCGCCAAGCTGATTCAATACGGCAAGCGGGTGTTTAACCTGCAGCACAGCGATGAAGAGCGTTTAATCGATGAAACCATCGCACACACCCGTGCTTTCTTTGAGCAGATGGGCGTGCCAACACGGATGGCTGATTACGGCATCCAAGCCGATGCAGTCGATACGCTGGTGGCGAAACTGGAACAGCATGGAATGTTGAAACTGGGAGAGCACGGCGATATCACGCTGGCTGTCTCCAGACAGATTTTAACCGCCGCTTTATAAGACGTTGAAGTGTAAACCTAGCAGTTTAGTACGCACTGCTGCGGCCAAACTGTTTGATGCGAGTGGCAAAAATCAGGGGCGGTGATGATTGACTGCGATCATCACCGTTAAAAATAGCCTGGCGTAAATAGCCGGGCTTTTTTTTGGCTAGTCAGCAGATGGCTGCTGCGGGTATTATGTGCGCTTTTCTGGTTCAGGATGACACATAAAGCGATGCGTTCAGGCAATACTCCAGGCACTATTCAAGAGACGGCCCAAGCGACTGGTCAAGGTGCTGTTTACGATGCCATTCAAGGTGCAAATAAAGTGAGGTTGCCAGTATTAGTTGTACTTGCCGCCGGCATGGGTAGTCGTTTTGGTGGTGATAAACAGCTGGCAATGCTCGGTAGTACTGAACGTACGTTATTGCATTTTAGTGTGCTGGACGCCCATGCCGCTGGCGTGCGAACACTGATCCTGGTGGTAAGGCCGAATTTAATTGAAATGATGCGTCAACAGGTGCTTGTTCATTTCCCGGAAGACTTAACGGTGCATTTTGTGGTTCAGGATAAAGCCGATGTGCCACTGGCTGACTTTGATACCAGCCAACGCCAAAAGCCTTGGGGCACTGCACATGCACTCTGGAGTGCCAGGCGCTATCTTTCAGAACAACCTTGTATCGTGATTAATGCCGACGATTATTACGGTGCTGCGGCGATGCAATTACTGGTGACACATTTCGCGAAGAATTCTGAACAATGGGCGATGGTGGCTTTTCCGCTGCAGCAAACCTTGTCAGCGCACGGCGGTGTCAACCGTGGTATTTGTCTGCTGCAAGAAGATTTGCTCACAGCAGTGTCAGAGTGTTGTGACATTAATTACCGACAACAGCAATTGTCCGGTATCAGTGGCAACGGCGAACTGATAAACCTGACGCCAGAGCAGCCCGTTTCGATGAATATTTGGGGCTTCAGCCCCGCAGTGTTACCGATGTTAACGCAAGCGTTGACCGATTTTTTTCAGCATCAACCCGCAGCAACGGCTGAGTGTTATTTACCCGCTGTCGTCGACCAGGCGTTGCAAGTAGGTCAGGAGCTAAAGGTCTATCTTTCTTCAGAACGCTGGTTTGGTGTAACTTATCCTGCAGATTTACCTGAAATTATCGATTATTTTCAAAACCATTTCTTAAAAGCGCCGCAGCCGGCCGGAATATAAAAATGACAACAACAACAACTGGGCAGCCGCAATCTCATCGGCTGATTACCGCCCAAGTGCTGAATGATTATGAGCTGCCTGCCGAGACCAAAGTGCAGGCGTTTGGCAATGGTCATATCAACCAGACTTTTTTATTAAGTCACGGTTCAAAGCGTTTAATAGTGCAGCAAATTAATACCGCTATTTTTCCATCTGCCACCGACTTGGTCGAGAATGCGCTGAAAATTGAGCAGCATTTAATTGCCAAGCAACAACAAGGTCTGTATGCCATGCAGGTGCTGCGGCAATACCCTAAAGCCGATGGCAGTTATCTGACGGGAGAGCAGCAAAATCTGCGGGCTTTGGCATTTATCGACCATGGCAGTAGTTTGGAAGTGGTAGACACACCGGCGCAGGGTTTTGCTGCGGCATTAACCTTTGGTCAATTTGCCGCAGCTTTGGCCGATTTTGAAGCCAGTTCATTGGTCACAGTACTGCCGGACTTTCACAACCTGGGGATGCGTTTCGAGCAGTTAAAATCAGCGGTCGCGCAAGATAAAGCAGGGCGATTAAATGACTGCCAGACGCTGGTGGATTTTTGTCTGGCGCAACAAAGTTTGGTGGCAGAGCTCTCGCTATTATTCCCAACGCTGCCATTGCGTGTTTGCCATAACGACACCAAAATTAACAATATGCTGTATTCCGCCAGTGAAGGGCGGGGTATTGCCGCGATAGACTTAGACACTTGTATGCCAGGGTATTGGTTATTTGATTTTGGCGATATGGTGCGTACATGCTGTTCGCCGGAAGCGGAAGATTCACTCAATACTGCCAATGTGCAGATCCGGCCGGACATTTTTCAGGCGTTAGCGCAAGGTTATTTACAAGGTTTAGCTGGGGTGATTACCGACGCTGAGCGACAATCGTTGTTGCTGGGGGCGAAGGTGATGTGCCTGATGATTGGTATTCGGTTTTTAACCGACCATCTGAATGGTGATGTTTATTTTACGATTAAACGGCCAGAACATAATTTGCAACGGGCACAGAATCAAATTCGTTTGTATCAG
>JAHJNE010000231.1 GCA_018820995.1 Gammaproteobacteria bacterium
GGACGATTACTCCTAATCCTACTCCCCCCGCAACATTGGACATGGTGTTTTCTGGATTGAATACGGCAACTTTGGAAATCAACCCAATTGGCGCTTCAAAAGGTACTTACACAGCGACGATGACTGCAGGTGATTCTGCAAACCATTACCAATCAGGCAGCAAGTCATTTGTTATTGACATTAAACCTGCTACTCCGCCGATGCCTAAAACTGTTGATCTGAGTGCGAATGCAGGGCTAAAAGTGGCAGGTATTGCAGGCAATCATTCACTGCATGTCCCAACCATCTCGGGAGGTTTACCACCTTACCATTATAATTGGGGGTTAGGTGCCGATGCCAATGGCTTAGTAATTACCGGTGGTACTACAGACAATCCAACCGTCGCTTTTCCTGCGGTACCTAGCACTTGTAATGCTATTTCAGGAAAAATATCGCTCACCGTTACAGATGCGAATGGTGATACCGCTACTGGCGATGTAACATATAGTAGCACACCTTCCCTAAATCCTATTAAACCAGTCAGCTGTCAAATTTGCCGTGGACCTAAATTCATTTGTGAGCGCTCACATGTTTTAACAGTTTGTGATGTTTCTATGGGTAATCATGCCTCGGGTACGGTCAATTCCGATTTACAATATTGTATTAATGATATTGAAAACCTGGCAGATGGTTCACGCTATGTAACCCGTCGCTGCGCTACTGCGGAAGAAGTAAATCATGATTGGTTTATTGACAAAGCTTCAACGTCTAACGAAGCAAGTGGTATTAAAGAGCTGGGGAATTTAGGGCGGCTCGATCCTTTGGCACATGGCTACAATGTGGTGATATTGAAGGATAGACACTTTACTTTTTCAGCGGCTTGCAAAGGTGATAACTGTAATCTAGAAACTGTTCCCGATGATCTTCTTGGCGTTACAAATGGGGTGCCAGATCTTAGCGTGACAGGCGTTCCGCCTACACCTAAACCAGGCGTTTGTCCTTAGTTAGTTTATTCAAAATAAAAGCATCACTTAATATAATAGATTCATTATTAAGTGATGCTTTCTATGTTTTTACACCTTAAACTTATCTAACAGTACCGACTGTTATGGTTAGACAAATCATTGGGAACATAGTAATTATAAGCTAGTACATTGAATAGATATTGTAAGTTTTAAGTACACTCAAAAAATGACGCTAAGTACTCTAATATATTTATCATTTTTTAATTAACTTCCAGACTGAATTTACATGCGTTTGTGAAAATTATCATCTTAGCGTTTCATTTTAGATGGTGAGGTTTGCTTAATGCATATAACCTATCTCACTTTGTGCCCCACAGTGAGATAGAAAGTTAATTTTTTACGCCTATAGTTCATAACATTCGAATGTCCGCTTTCGAAGTTTCAATTAAATTTTAGTATTGAATTTTATAAATTTGAAAATGAGGTGGTATAAAGAATATTATTTGGGCTATTTATCGGATTTTCTTTCATTAGATAAGCCTAAGTTTTCTTCCGCTTTCGTATCTTTGTTATCGTTATGGTCGCAAAGTGCAACGTCTGCTTTCTTCCTTAAGTTAAAAACAAGGGTTGTTAATTGAATAACGGTTGATGGCACACAGCCGAGGTCCGACGAAGTGGTACTTTCCATGAAAGTGGTGGTGCGATTAATTTGCAACAAGTGGTAAGGTCAGGTTGCAATGAGGTGGTAAATTAAATGCAATTATCCAGTGAATGGCGAATCGCAGCTTTTCGCTCAAAGTGGTCGATCAATTAACTGGGTAATTGATGAAACTTGTGGCTAACGGAAAGTGAGCCAGGTGACAAGATGACCATTGATTGTTGTGCTGCTAAATGGACCTGATCTTTTCTATTTTTGTATCTTATCTATGGTTTCGATCAGTCTTGTTAAGAAAAAAATTACAATTTTTTTGTATTCTTATTTTTTGTATCCAAAAAAAGGCTGGGAAAAAAGTTAAACGTCTGTTTTTAAATAGATTCGTACATTCACTAATTTTCAAGATACAAAAAAATGGTGTTTATAGAATAAGTGCTTTTGATCACTATATCGCCGTGAAAATGTTTGAAGCGGTTCCTTGCCGGCATAGTTTCGCCAGCAAATTATGGTTGCAGCATCAGGAGATGCGACCACATCCATTAAATGATTTATTGCATGGCGCTTTTAGATTGCTATTTGTCGATCCGACCGGGCAGCAGCCGAGTGAGTTTTTCAAGCACTGTCAGAGCTTTGACAATAAAAACAAATGTTTATACTTTGCGATGCCGGAAGAAATGGCGGCCAGAGCTTTTGAACATATGCTGCAGCAGCAACAATTCCAGAATAGTTTTTTGGTGTCAGGGTGTTTAACGGGTCCGGCGGCGAAGGCCGGCTTATATCCGTCGCCCGCGCTATCGAAGGCATTAGCAGAAAATTGGCTGGCGTATTTCGCTCAACTGGGTCAGCTGCTTCAGTTGAAACAGCCAACCTTAGGTTAAAGCGAAATTAACCGACGATCCGCACTCGAATATTACGGCCTTTAATCCCCTGACTGAACATGCTCAGTGCCAGTTTGGTGATGTCGCTGCGCACAGCCACATATGCCCAGTCGTCAAATAAACTGATTTTGCCGATATGGTCGCGACCTAATTGCTGATCAGCGGTTAAGGCACCCAGCACATCACCGGCCCGTAATTTTTGACGCTTACCAGCGTCAATCAGTAAGCAAGTCATCGGCGGTTGCAGCGGCGGCAGGCTCAGCACTGAAATGTCAGGCAGGGCTTCCGGCACGATGGTGCCGTTCAAAGCGTCTTCGAGCAGACCCATTTTATAACCATCCTGATCATTAAATAAGCTGCACGCGATACCACTGCTGCCAGCACGGCCAGTACGACCGATGCGATGGGTATGGGTATCCACATCATGTGCCAGTTGATAGTTAATCACCGCATCAAGTGCATCAATATCTAAGCCGCGAGCGGCGACATCGGTGGCGACGAGCACAGATACCGATTTATTTGCGAAACGTACCAGTGTTTGGTCGCGATCACGTTGCTCTAAATCGCCATGTAAGGCCATCACACTAAAGCCTAAATCAGCTAACGAATCAGCGACTTCCTGAGTTTCTTTGCGGGTATTACAAAACACCACAGAGCTTACAGGTCGATGTGCCAATAATAATAATTGCACTGCTTGCAGTCGTTCGGCGTTAGACGCTATTTTGAAAAAATGCTGACTGATGCTTAAATTATCATGGCTTGATTCAACCTTGATCAGCTCAGGATTTTTCATCAGGCGCTCGGCCATTGCCTGAATTTGTTTGGGGTAGGTGGCACTGAATAATAAAGTCTGACGCGCGACAGGTGCATAAGCCATGATCGCATCCAAAGCTGGCTGAAAGCCCATTTCTAACATGCGGTCTGCTTCGTCCAGCACTAACGTTGTAAGGTCATCCAGTTTTAACGAGCCTTTCGCCAAATGTTCTTCGACTCGACCCGGGGTGCCAACAATAATGTGGGCGCCATGTTCCAGACTACCCAGTTGCGGACCGAAGGGGACGCCACCGCAAAGGGTTAAAACTTTAATATTGTGAATGCTGCGTCCTAATTTACGGATTTCTTTGGCGACCTGATCTGCCAGCTCTCGCGTTGGGCATAACACCAGGCTTTGTACCCGGAATCTTTTGACGTCTAATTTTGCCAGAATACCTAAGCCAAAAGCTGCAGTTTTACCTGAGCCTGTTTTGCCTTGACCAATTATGTCTGCACCAGCCAACACTTTTGGCAATGAAGCGGCTTGAATTTGAGTCATTTCGGTATAGCCTAAACCGGTTAAGTTTTCGACTAAAGCAGATGGGAGTGCCAAACTGGCAAATGTTAAATTGCTCACAATTTAATCCTGTGTGTTGCAGCCGCGGCTGCATGAATTGAAAGAATACAGCCCCGGAACATCCAGGAGTTTTCTGCAAACAAAAAGGTCAGAGTCAATTATTAATCATCATTAACAATTGACTCTGACCCTGTATAAATCACGCCAAATGCTCCGAGCCTTGGCGGTAGAGTGTCCTTTATTCGATATTTTCATTCAATGCGCAATGCAGTGATGGAATATCGTCCATCCTTAGACATAAAAAAGGGCAACATCCGAAGAGTTGCCCTGATTTTATTGGTAAGTCGAACTTACCAAAGTCGGAGTTCTAATTACAGAACAACGATTTTCTCAGCCTGAGGACCTTTCTGGCCCTGAGTCACTGTGAAAGACACGCGTTGGCCTTCCTGCAGAGTTTTGAAACCAGTGCTAGCGATTGCGCTGAAGTGAGCGAAAACGTCTGGGCCTGAAGCTTGTTCGATGAAACCAAAACCTTTAGTTTCGTTGAACCATTTAACTGTACCGGTAGTTGTAGTAGACATGATATGTATCCTGTATTTATTTAATAATTAAGCCTGGTATCAGGCGGTGGTGCTGGAAATTGGTGCTATGACTTATGAATACAGGACGTACTAATACAACAGTAACTGTTCGGTGTGCATAAATATGGTACTAACTTTCAAACTGTCGCCATTGTATAGTGTTTAAACAGGACGTCAAACTTTATTTCAAAAAGATTGGTCAATTGAGGAGTCATTAATCTGATTACTGAATTAATGATGATTTATATCATTGGTTTAGAGCTTAATCCTAGAACTGAAAATTAATTTCTAAATTATCGAAGTAGAGCAGGGGTTTTCTTTTTTTATAAAAAAAGCCCCCAAAGTGGGGGCTAAAGAGTGCAGATGTGAAAAAGTCGCAGTAATAAAGACAAATCGAAAGATGTTTAGTCGTCGCTGTTCATAAAACCTAATAGCTGCAGCAAACTGGTAAACAAATTAAAAATGGACACAAATAGGCTCACCGTTGCCATAATGTAATTCGTTTCACCGCCATGCACGATTTCACTGGTTTGCCATAAGATCATGCCCGACATCAACAAAACAAACATTGCAGATACGGCGAGGCTTAAAGCTGCAATCTCAAAGAAAAATGCTGCGAGTCCTGCCAAGAATGCCACTAAGACGCCAACAGTTAAAAAACTCCCCATGAAACTGAAGTTAGTTTTTTTAATTAAGGCGTAGGCAGATAGCGCAAAGAAAATGGTGGCAGTGCCAGCCATGGCTAGAGCAACAACTTCGCCGCCGTTTGGCAATGACAAATAACGATTAATGATCGGGCCTAGCGTATATCCCATAAATCCGGTCAAGCTAAAGACACCAAGAAGTCCCAGACCACTGTTGCGAAACTTAGTAGTAAAAAATAGCAATCCAAAGTAACCAAGCAAAGTCAGTAAAATGCCTGGATGAGGCATATTCATACTGCTACTAATGCTCGCAGTCACGGCGCTAAATGTTAGTGTCATCGCCAATAAGGTGTATGTGTTACGAAGTACTTTGTTAGTTTCAATAGCGGATACGGTGCTACCAAAACTTTGCTGACGTAGGGTATCCATAAGTTATTCCTCTTGCTGATCTTACGAAAAAGAGCCGATGCTGTTGAACTGGTTCCATTTATAGAATTGCAGTTATACCCAAGCTATGAATTCAGGTAAACTCGAATATAACTTATGAAAAGTTCGATACTAACGAAGGTTCGATATGACTCCGGTGAACTTCAATCAGCTTTATTATTTCTATCTGGTCGCCAAAGAGGGCAGTATCGCCAGAACCAGCGAGCAGTTACATATCACGCCGCAAACCATCAGTGGCCAAATTAGTGCGCTTGAACATAGTACTGGCAGTGCCTTATTTAATCGCCAAGGTAAAAAGTGGTCGCTGACTGAAGTTGGCCGAGTCAGTTATCGGTATGCAGAGAGTATCTTTGAGCTCGGTGATGAATTGCGTTCCGTGCTGAAGCATCATAATGTCCGGCAATGGCAAACATTTACTGTTGGTATTACCGATGTCCTGCCAAAGGCTTTTATTTATGAGATGCTGAAGCCGGTTTTTAGTATGCCTGAACAATTGCGGCTCATCTGCCGTGAGGGGGATCAAGCAAGTCTATTGTCAGAACTCGCCGTGAACAAAATCGATCTGGTGCTTTCCGATCAGCCATTGATGCCCAATAGTTCGATTAAAGCTTACAGCCACCAAATTACCGAATCGACCACGAGCTTTTTTGCCGCCAAAACCTTGGCTGCAACGCTGGCGAACCAAAGTTTCCCATTGTGTTTGCATCAGCAACCGATGCTATTACAGAGTAAACGTTCGCTGATCCGTCAGCGACTAGAAGCCTGGTTTGAGCAACATGCAATTGCGCCAGTGGTGCGAGCCGAATTTGATGATAGCGCCTTGATGAAAGCCTTTGGTCAGCAAGGGTTAGGGGTGTTTTCTGCACCGTCGCAAATAGAACAGCAAATATGTCAGCAATATGAAGTGGTTGTAGTAGGGCGGACCGATGCCGTTAAAGAGGTCTTTTATGCGATTTCCCCTGAGCGAAAATTGACTCACCCAGGGGTCTTACAGTTGGTTAATGCCTTGGTACGATAGTTAGTGTTTACGTGCTCACATTTTAGCCGAAACTATCAATTTCTATGACCAAATCTACCCAATTGTTGTTGGGTTTCCGCAGTTGCGTTGAGTAGTGTCTGCCCAGCCGTTTCAATCGCAGACATTTGCTGATAGGCGTCGGTAGTCCCTTGTTCAATTGCCGCCAAATGTTGGTGTGTTTGTTGATATTGTTGTTCTAATTGCAAGACGGAGTCGGTGATGTGTTTTACGCCTTGCTGGGCTTGGTCAAGTTGTAGTTGCAACTGCTGGAAGTCGCCACTGGTCCCGGTGATATCTTGCTGTGCCTGACCGGCTTGTTCATTTAATCGTTCTGTTTCGGAGCGTGTTTCTTTCACCAAGCGTTCCATATCGTTCAGGAATCCTGAAATTTGGCGCGTTGCATCATTTACTTTCGCCGCCAGAGTGCGCACTTCGTCCGCAACGACCGCAAAGCCACGCCCCGCTTCACCGGCGCGGGCGGCTTCTATCGCAGCATTCAGTGCCAGTAAATTGGTTTGGTCTGAGAAATTTTCCACCATTTGCAGAATTTTGCGCACATTTTCGGAGTTCTGCTGCAAGCCTTCAACTGTTGAACCAAAAGTTTCCAGCAAGTTGACAATACTCGCCAATTGTTTCGAAAGCTGATTCATTCCACCGCTAGCGGCCGCTGCTTTTTGTACTGTTGTTTGCGCCACCTGATTCATTTGATCAGAGTGACTGACAATGCTCGATAAATGCTCGAGGACATGGTCACTTTCACCGCGAATTTTTTCACTTCGCTGTTCAGTATCTTGTAAATGGTGGCGCGTTGTTTTTACCGCAGAAGTGACTTGTTCATTGATCTGGTGAGTATGTTGCGCTTGTTGGTGCAATCCAGTCAGCAGAGTACCGAGTTTGCCAACAAATTCATTGTATTCTTCGGATAAAGTTCTGAATTCATCATAGGTAAAAGCCGGTAACCTATGTTCTAGATCAGTGCCTTTGCTATTGGCTTCATGGAGCGCACTGACGAGTGACTGTACCGGTCTGACTATCAAATAATTTAAATAGAAGATAGTAAAGAAGAACATCAGTGTGCCAAGGGTTAACGTCAACCACCAGCCACCACTGGCTTTGCCTGATTCAGGAAGTGCCGCGTATTGTGCTAACCAAAATATCAGCATTAAAAAGCTGATATTTCCAAAAATTTTCCGGCTTAACGTCGAGAAAAAGGTGCGTTCAATACTGGTATATAGACTGGCAAACCATTCCATCTGGAGGCTCCTCATTAAATCTGGTATCAGCAAAGCAAACCGCTGTTGCAACACGGGGTTTTGATTTAGCCACCTCAGCAAACAGTAGCTCAGACTACCATAGCAAATAATTTCGACTTTGAGCTATATCAGGCTTTTAGAATTTTTTTGCAGCAGAGTGGGACTGAAAATAAGCCTGTGACAAATAAAAAAAGCCGCAGTAGGCTGCGGCTTTTTGACGAACAACAATTGTTATAAGCGTTCTAACATTGCTTGTGTAAAGTCGGTCGTGCCATGTACGCCGCCAAGGTCGCGCGTTGTGCGATCGCCAGATGCAATCACATCAGTAAGCGCTGCACGGATTTTTTGCGCTTTGTCTGACATTTCCAGATATTCCAGCATTTGAATCGATGCAAGAATCACCGAGCTTGGGTTCGCCAGGTTTTTACCGGCAATATCGGGTGCACTGCCATGCACTGCTTCAAATACAGCACAGTCATGACCAATATTAGCACCAGGCGCCATGCCTAAACCACCGACTAAACCAGCACATAAATCAGACAGAATGTCGCCGAATAAGTTGGTCGTGACAATCACGTCAAATTGCTGCGGATTCATCACTAATTGCATACAAGCGTTATCTACAATCATTTCTACCGTTTGAATGTCTGGGTAGCGAGCTGCGACTTCACGGGCAGTTTTTAGAAATAAACCTGAAGTAGATTTCAGAATATTTGCTTTGTGGACGATGGTTACTTTTTTACGGTTCTCGCGACGAGCCAATTCAAAAGCGAATTCAACAATCCGCTCTGAACCTTCACGAGTCACGATGCTCATGGCTTCAGCCAATTCGCCTTCGTTTTTTACCACCTGGCCGGCGCCAGAATACATACCTTCAGTATTTTCGCGCACAGTAATGATATCAATATTTTCGTAACGGGCTTTGGTGCCTTTAAACGAAATCACCGGACGGACGTTAGAGTACAAATTGAATTTTTTACGCAAAGTGACGTTAATTGAAGTGAAACCTTCGCCAACCGGGGTCGTTAACGGACCTTTTAGCGTGATCTTGTTCCGCGCAATGGCGTCTAAGGTAGCCGCTGGCAACAAATCACCGGTTTTTTCTAGCGCGGTCAGGCCTGCGTCGACATATTCATAATTAAACTGGCAACCGACTTTATCAAGCACTGCAATGGCAGCTTCAACGATGCTCGGGCCGATGCCGTCGCCTTTAATCACTGTAATGGTTTGCGAACTCATAAAGTTCCTTAAATCTGGTGTACGGGGAGGGGGATGTCAGTAGGTAGGCGCTAAGCCGTGCTGTTCAATACAGTCGCTGCCTGACATCAAAAACGGCTGAATCATAGCATTTTTCGTTATTCGTTTCCAGTTCAGGCAGAACCTAGCGCCATACAGCAGCTTGATAATGAAAATAACCAAATCTGATGTAAGAAAACTACATATCAGGTTGTAATGGGCAATAACAGCCACAGCGATCGCTCAGTAGTTGTAGCCAATGCGACCAGGGCAATAAGGGTAAATCCAAGGCGTGACGCGCATTTTTAAAGGTATTCTCCGTCACTGCAGGTTGAACATTGACACCATAAAACAAGGATTCAACTAACAGCCAGCCGAATGAAATCAACAATTGGGCACATTGTTGCTGCGTATAATTATTCTGAATTTCTACCAGTTGTCGAAAATAAAGTACCCCATCTTGCCAGATCATTGGCAGCCCGACCGAAGCTACGCTATGCGAAACCTGCCTGGGATAATCAGCTTGTTGCCAGCAAGTTTGATAGCTGAATTGAAGCAATGGCGATTGTTTACCGTTTGATGGTTGCAAAGGCAAATAACGACAACGTTCATCTTGTTGTAGCGCAAGGATAAAACAAGCTGCCAGTAATTCGGCATCAGCGGCCGACAATGCAACGCTGTCGGTATGTTCGGCTAACAATTTCCAAACCTGAGCCAAGCACCCCTCTAGCTGGGTGAACCAGATTTGATAAGGTTGCTGGCATTGTTGAATTTGTTGTTGAAGCCAGCCCAGACGCAAGATTTGTGGCAAGTGGTCGGCACCAATTAATGCCACTGCATGCGATAAACTTTCGATCGGCAGACTTTGTCTGGTTCGTTTTGTAGCTTGTAACAATATATGGTGGCTGAGTTTTTCATGTTGCTCCAACCACGCAACTTGCTTACGTACCGAGTGATTTGGGTTGAATTGCTGAATTTCGGCAATTGACAACGTTTGAGGGGCTGGTTGTTCACGGACCGATGTGACAAATAAATCTAACCATTGAATGCTTGGAATGAGTCGTGGTGGTAACAGCTTCAGGCTTGGTTCGGATAATTCAATCGCATGCGGTTGCAGCTTTTTACTGGTCAGATCAAAAATATGACCAGAGAGGGTTGGCTCTGCCGCAGTGATAAGCGCTACTTCGCCAATGGTGTCACTGCAAAATCTCCCTGTGAGGAGCAATGTTTTGCCTAATGAGGCGATTTGCGCGGCAAAGTAGCGATGCATGGCGCTGGCTGGTTGTTGTAGCAACTGTTGGATTGCCAGTTCCAGCCCATTCGCCGCCTTCATCATTCCGGGCGTAATTTTGACGCTCACTTCATTGCA
>JAHJNE010000232.1 GCA_018820995.1 Gammaproteobacteria bacterium
ATTATTTGCTCCTGCCTCAGGAGGGTTCGATAGACGTAAGTCCGCCCTCCGAATCATCGATGCTTAGTGAGATGCCGGTTCCGCAGCCCCATTTATCGCAGAAATAACTAACGCCCAAACAGCACGCAAATAGAAGTACGAAATTCACAGCACGCGAATTACCAAATTAGCAAATACAACCACATCCAATCTTTAGCATGGCGTCAGCGAAAATTCATCAAACAGCTCGATTCTGGTGTTGCCCCTATAGCCCGCTCGCGATGTTAGTTTCCACACCGACACCTTAAAAATTTCAGTGCATGCTGATGAACGTTGACCGGTAAAAGTTGGCTCACGTAAATCAGCACCTGTTTATTCATCCAAACTCAATCAAGGTGACCCTCATGACAAACACAAACACAAACACAAACACAAACACGAACACAGCAATCAGCAACGCCCATAAAGCAGCCGCCAATGAACATCTGGCATGTGCAGAACACCATCGTAAAGCGGCCGCTTGCCAGGACAAAGGCAAGCTGGAAGATGCGAAAGACAACGCGAGCAAAGCCATGAGTTGTTGTGACTCCGCAAGTAAAAAATCGGCAAGTGCTTGCGCCTGTTGATAACGCTTCGACTTTGTCTTTCTGTCGCAGGTCAACTGTGTATCTGCCAAGGTTCACCAAGATCGACGGAGGTATGAATGTTTGAATTTTTTGCAGCTCTGATCGTTTTCGCACTGGCAGCGCTGGCCATGTCAATTCGTTTTCTGGTGAGTGGCCGCCACTTCAAACGTCGTTGCGGCGGCATGACCAACCTGAAAAAATTAATCGGTGTTACCTCTTGCAATTTATGCATGCAAAACACCCCAGATTGTCAGCGTCGGTCGCCGCCTTCGGCAGGTTAACACCTTGTTTTAATTGATATAAAACGCATTTAAGTTATCGAGCACGCGCTGCAATCGAGCTGGGCCATCTGGCAAAAGCTGTGTGGTCAGGTAAAAGGAGCAAGCGGCAAAAGATGCAAGTGGCAAAAGGTGCAGGCAGGCAAAAAAAGGAATCCATCGATCTATGGTTTTCAAGTTCAATTAAAGATGCCATTTGCGACTGCGGTCGACAATGTGGTCGAAGCATTAAAACAACATGGTTTTGGCGAGCTCTCTGATATCGATATCTGGGCAGCCTTCAAAGAGAAGCTGAATGTCGAACGCCGCCCCTATCGGATCCTCGGCGCTTGCAACCCACCTTTAGCACAACGGGCGATTGCAGCGGATGCTGATATTGGCCTGTTGCTGCCATGCAATGTGGTGGTGCGCGAAGAAGCAGATGGCAGCGTCATTGTCGCTTTTATGGACCCTGAGGCTGTATTGCAATTGGTCGACAACCCCAGTGTGCAAGCCATGGCGAAAGAAGTCAAAGCGCTGTTATTGAAGGTGTCTCATAGCCTTGAGGCTTGATGTCAGTGGTTGGAGTGTAAATTGCCGACAGCTCAAAACTCGATGAAGGCCTTTTAGGGAAAGTCATGGGGACGTCAACGTACAGAGCGGCCATCATCAGCTGCTTACAATACACAAAATGGCAGCAATGCGCTTCCATACACTGTTCAGCAGGAGATTTAGATGCATTATGCATATTGGAATGATTGGTATTCAGGCTGGGGTTGGTTTTTATGGTTTGCGGTCTGGATCTTGCTAATTTCGAGTATTGGTCACTTGGGATATAGCTATCGTACACACAGGCGACATTTCTCCAAGCGCAATCATACCGCCGTCGATCTTCTTAAAGAACGGTATGCCCGCGGTGATATTTCTCGTGAAGAGTTTGAACGGATAAAACAGGAATTAAATCAGTAAATAATTGTGCATGCACCCCACTAAATCAGCGGTTACATTGACCGCTTGAATCCACAGCAGTTTATTTTAGTATAGGTCGTTTAGGTGCTGTTTCAGGGCAAAGCTGATCCCCCGTCAGTAACTACTCCCAGCGTGCAAGCCATGGCGAAAGAAGTCAAAGCGCTGTTATTGCAGGTGCCTTATACCTTTCTGGCTTGAAACCAACGCTTGGGTTATGCCGTTTTATATTCTGACATCGAACTTTTTCTAAATTTAATCACAGGCTTAATTGCCATTGATACCACAGGTTTTTGGGGAGCCGTTTCGGCAAAAAAGGTTTCGATATAACTGTCCATGCAACGTGTTGTCGCCTGCGGTACCTGACTAAGTTTTCAGCACCCGCTTTTTTGTTATGGCACGCGAGAGCCGTATTCGATTGAAGTGATTTTTCCCTGTGAAAATTTAAGTGTTGTCAAAAATTTGCCTGATCCTGGGTTGTAAGTCCAAGTCTCTATTTTCTCACACTCGTTCCCATCACTTGTAGCAGCGGCGGATTTGCAGTACGAATCCTTCATCATCGGCTCCCCACATTTAAGCAGAACCGATGCTTTATCATCGCCCGACTGGATGATGCCGCCGTTGCAGCGTAGGCCTTCCGCATACGCTTGATTTGCAATGAATAATGTAGTCACAAGAATGGTTGTTTTGATCAATTTCATGATTGCTACCATTGTTAAAGGTAAAAATTATCGGTGTGGTATCTACTCGTGATTGCTAATGAAACTATCGAAAAATTTGCCCTTCACTGCAGCAGTACTGCGAATTTTCTCTGATCAATACCCTATCGTTTTTTTGGCGTGAATGATTGATGGTGAGTTGATCCAATTGGCAGAGAAGCATTTCGGCATCGTCGGTTTGAAATCATGGGTGTGAATTTGACACCATAAAGTCCCTACTGGCTGACTGCTTTTTGGTGCAAATCCATTGCGCAGCTTTAGAGTGATTTAATTAAATTAAATCAGCTGTGGCCAAAAGACAAACAATTTTTCGGGACATGCCGTTCAAGCGCTATTTTTCGGAAAAACCGGTCCGTTGCAAGGTCCTGTAAAGCGTGTATTCTGCAATGGCACAGAGCCGAGATTGAAATGGAGTTGTTGGTATTGTTGATTGAATTCAGCCGGGTTTTGTAGTGCAGATGGATACTGCAGTGATATGTACATATTGTGCTCACGTAAATGTTGAGTGAGCGCACATACTGAAAAACGAGTCAATTGAGCCGATTTTAAGAAAATAGCCTGCTTGTAAGCAGGCTATTTTGATCTAAGCATGTCGACTATTGGTTGTCGTATTGCTTTACAATTTTCTTGCAGGCGTGGCAATCTTTTTCCTATGACTGTGCCTTTGGTTGTTTCGTTTTCCTGTTATCAGATGTTATTACTTCACCTTGAATTTCTGTTTCACTTCAGTCAATTTACTAGCCTTATCGGTGAACAGTTTTTGCAGATCGATACTGAGAAACACACCGGTATCGTCACCGTGACGGGTGACGCCTAACGAATACACATGATCGTAATGGACCATCAGGCCATGCCCAATGTCTTTTGTACCGGCACGGTCTGCGTAAGTACTGATAATGGAAATCCCTAATGGCATTTCCATTTTGGCGTCTTCATCATCAGACCAGGTCCACCAGTTACCACCAATCCATTCCATAGCGATGCCTGCTTTAAATTTACTGCCGTCCGCGGCGTTGTTCACGTTCTGCATCACAACGGATGGGTGCAGAAAGATAATTTGGTAATCCGGTGCCCCGACAAAACCTTGTGTGTCTTCTTTAAAACTGAAATACCGAGAGTTTATCAGCAGTTCTATTGGTGTTTGTGAACGAGCTTCCGTGGCATATTGCCGCCATTGATTATCAAAGCGGGTCAGATTATGGTGGAAATTGGTCAGGTTCTGACGATCCAGCATGATTTTGAAGCGCTCCGACAGCTTCAGGTAACGTAGTATTTGTGTTGATACTCTGATGGCTTCAGCACAGGTCGGTGGGGTTTGGTTGTTAGAAGTGCAGGCTTTGGCCAGAATGTCTTTGTCCAGCGATAATTGCTTGCCAATTTGGCCGTCTCCGGGGTCATATCCCCATTCAAGTTGCAAAAACATATCCGGTGCTTCGTCGTTATTGAGGTTTTGCACTGCACGAGCAAGCTCCCATTTGATCAGTGTAAATGGGTTGACCGCAAAACGTGCGCTTGCTGCTAGTTCATCGACTAACAATTGCTGTTCTAACAGTTTTGCCGCCGCTTTAAACCTGTTTACCCGCTCAGGTAATTTTAATTCCAACTCATCCGGTTTTTGCGGTAGTTTTTTCAGCACTTCTTTTGTTAAAGCGTCGCTATCGGCATCACCTCCAAAACAGCCTTGTTCGTACTGCATTCCTAGTTTAAACAGTAGCTGAGAATTGGCCTGAATCGGCTCACAGGATCCGGCATAGGCATGTGGTGGTAGTAAGCCATAAGTCAGGAACAGACAGCTTGCAATAATAAAATAACGCATGTCCAGCTCCTTAAAATTTCATAATGGCATTGTAGGCTTCGGCTGCGTTTAGGAGCGCGTCCACATCGACACCTACACTTTCAGCTAGTTTCAGCAGTTCCGCTTTGACGGCATCCAACCGGACAGCTGCCGCCTTGACTGCGAAAGCTTGCAATGCAATGTCTTCTTCCAAATCACTGATAACCCCTTTCATGCCGTACATGGCGCGAAAAAGTGCGATATGCACCTTAGGATTTTGTAGGTAGTGCTCTAGCGCGTGAACATTTTTATCAAGCACTTCGTTAATTTCAATCTGCTGAAAACGTGAGGGGTTTTTGACGCTGGTAGCGCTGTCTAACCAACTGGAACTGGGCGCAAAAGGTTTAGGTCTGATAAAAGGGTCGTAGATATGTTTGGAGTTCAAATAGTATTGAAAAATCCCGAGGGATTTGTCTAATGAGGGCCGGGTCAAGGACTGATATACATCTGGTATATCTTGTAGCAACCGGCTGACATTCGCGACAAATAATCCACATTGTGGCGCAAATGATTCGGCTTTTAACACGTCAATCTCGCTCTGCCCTCCTGCAAACATATAATGCAGTGTGTCATGCGCCACGCTAGTTCCCAATGAGTGTGGGATAATCGACCATTTGATGTCGGCATTATTTCCTGCTCCGGCGTCTACAAGCGCTTTAGCGATTTGTTGCGCCACAGACACACGCACCGGATGCCGGACTAATGACAGATAACGATACATCACGACGTCTAATAGATGTGTAGTAAAAAAATTGTCCTTACCGAGTGTCGCGCTGACTTTTACGACTTTTTCCAGTATGGCGGGTGGGGTGCCACCACTTTGTTGCAACAAACTAATCAGCTGGCTACTGTCTTCTTTCCAGCGGCCACGATAATTCTCAAAGATGTGGTCATATACAACTTCTACCCTTTGGAACTTTGTATCAAAGTCGGTTTTTTTTGGCATTTCGGCAAATCCAGCCGCGGATTCTTTTAGAATTTTCCACGAGTGATCGCTCCAGCCTTTTGTATATTCGCCCATACCATGAACAAAAACGATTAGATGTTTACTCATTGCTGTCTCTCAAATTTTCAAATTGAGGAAAACCAGCTGGACAGCAAATACGGCAAGAAACTTCAAAGGGAAAGTGCTGAACTGGTCCATGTTCTGACGGTTAATACGCTTCTTGCAACCGCATCGGGATTGACTTTAGCGCATTAGAGGTGCTTTGCAAGTTGTCACTAACTAAAAGAAAACGGCCAAGCAACCCGAGTATTATGTTGTTTAGCTGTGGCTTATGATTTTACGGGTATTTTTATGTTGCACGTCAGCGATCGAGTTACAAAGAAGTTCTTGTCCTACTTGGGTAAAGTTTTTGTCATAAAGTGATGTTTGATTTGGCCAGCCATCGAGCAGTCGTCCTTATAAATCCTTGTTCGATGTAGATTTGGCAAGTCATAGCCAATAACTGTTACCACCGACATTGCGCCTGTGTGAGTGAGGCCTTGGTCAGCGCAGCCTGAATTTGCAGCTCGCTATCCAATAAATTATTGTCATTTGGTGCCAGGCGCAGTGCAGTCTGAATCAAAGCGCTGGCCTTATCGTGGCAACCAAGTTGGCTTTGCAACATAGCGTGATTGTTTAGAAAAGGCAGTTCTTGTTGCGCATAGGGTTGGCCTTTGGCGAACCAGTGGGCGGCGGTTTGCGGTTGTGAGCTGAAATAATAATTGCCGAGTAAAAAGTAGGGCAGCCAATAGTCCGGCCATTGCTCGGTGGCGCTTTTAAGTGCCGCGAGTCCGCCATCGATTTGTTGGGTGTTCAGTAAGTCTTGGCTGGCTTTGGTATAGATAAAAGGCTCCAGCTGCATGCTGGTTTTGTTTGGCGGTAGCATCGCGAGTAGCCAGTAATTGCCACGCTGCCAGGTGCGCTCGAAGGTGGCAAAGTTCAGGCTGTGCGCTTTGGTCACGCCGCTATGCAAAATCACTTCGCCACTGCCAAGGTCGTAGCCAATCACCACCGCATAGTGCCATTGTGGTAACCAGGCAATTGAATTGTTTTGCAGCACAATGACTGGAATATTTTCTGCGACCAAACTCAATAACTGCTGCATGCTGCCGCGCTCAGCATAGGCCAGCAAACCCAGCTGCCGGGTGGCGGCGGTCATTTCAATTTGTAGCGTGCCAGCTAAATCCGGGATAAAGGTATTGGGCGCGATGCTTTCAGGGCTGATGTTGTTGCCATAAAAAGCAGCGACTTCCGACAGCGTGGTCGGGCCGCAAAAATATTGCTGCTGTGGATAAAACGGCACGTTAGGAATGAGGTGTTGTTTGGCAATATTCGGTGGTGTAGCAAGCAGTTGTTGGGTTTGGGGTGGAGTTTGACAGCCAGCCAGAACGAGCAACAGACCTGCTAAACAGCAGATCTGTAATAAAAAGCGGCTGAACATCGGGCTTAAAGAGGGCGAATAAAGGGGTAAACGTCGGTAATGCCCATCAGATCGAGCACCGCCACCACCACTAACACTGTGACGATGGTACCGATAATGCCACCAGCTGGCATCTCGTTGAGCTGAGTGTTGAGCGCATTCAATTCGTCTTGCGTCATGTTCGCAATCCGCATTTGCGCATCTGCCGGGCTGACACCCAATTCAATCAGTTTGTTCTGCACTGCGGCATCGCCGACAAAAGAC